>NZ_QTMM01000011.1:0-263114 GCF_003635445.1 Parabacteroides sp. AF17-3
GCAGGTTCGGACCGTCATCCGGTAGTGCTTGACTTTGTCAATAACCTTTCGGGCCGTTCTGTTTATGAGGCTATGTCGAGGGAATTGGTTTATCATCCGGCGATCCGTGCTCCGAAGAGCTTTAAAGGCTTTATGGAGTTTGAGGTAACTGGATTTTTGTCTGATATCCGTGCCCGTGTGGATGATATGCTGGCGGAACTGGATGCATGGCCGGTGATGTATGAACGTTTGATCGAATATAAGGAACGTGAAGGGCGCTGGCCGCAGGCAGCCGAAGGAAAGTTGGGAAACTGGTGCAACACCCAACGGATTGCCCGGAAGAAAGGGACGTTGTCGGAAGATTATATCTCACAGCTGGACCGGATTGGTTTCGAATGGGAAGTACAGGATAGTCGTTGGATGAACTGCTTTGAAGAACTGAAAGCATTTATGGCTATAGAACACCGTTGTCCCAAACGCGGTGAAAACAAACTGAATACCTGGTGCAACACCCAACGGCAGGCACGAAAGAAAGGTATCCTTTCCAATGAAAGAATCCGGTTGCTCGATTCGATCGGGTTCTGGTGGGAACAGGATCTGGATTCGCTTTGGACGGAGAACTGGCAGCAAGTACTTGCCTACTACAAAAAACATAAACGCTGGCCCAAAAGCAATGAAGGTAAAGCCGGCAGCTGGTGTAACACCCAGCGCAAGAACCGGAAACAAGGTTTACTTTCAGCTGAATGCATCGCCCGGATGGAAGCCGAAGGTTTTATCTGGACTATCGATGATATCTGGATGGAAAACTATGAAAAACTACAACAATTCTTCTCTGAAAACAACCGCTGGCCAACCGCCCGTGAGAACAAACTCGGCAGTTGGTGTTTCGTACAACGCAGAGCCTTAAAAAAAGGTGAACTCCCTCCTACCCGTAAAGAGCTTCTGGATAAGATTGCATTCCCCTGGAGTCTGAAATAATTTATCTTTAATCATATAATAACATATGGTTTAAGCGTAATTTCATATATTTGCCGCATGACAAAGATTTATCGCTGCAAAGATTTGGAGAAGCTCGTTGCAAAGATGGGATTTTTACCCTTCTTTGCGAATGGCATTGAGGATTTTTCCATTGAAGAATTTACCCCGCAGGAATTATGGTTTTCCGATGAAGAAGAGGGTCCGTGGGAATGGAAAGGGCCTGTTATCCGAAATTTCAATTGTGTTTATGGGAAACTCTTTCAGAAGAAAGCAGGGTTTGTCAGCATGGAATGGTTTCCGGAACTTGTAAACTACCGACGTGCTATGTACAATCTGAAAGCAGAACCTTTACAAAGTATGGGTAACGTTATTTATAAGACAGTCACAGAGCATGAGTCCCTCCTATCCAAAGAGATAAAAGCGTTGTGCGGTTACAAGAAGCAGCCGGTCAAAAGAAGTGTCAATCCGTTCGACTCATGGGAGACAAGCGAAACACAGGCTTTACTTAAAAAGACAAAACCTAAAGGAGATGGATTTGAAACAGTCATAACCCGCTTGCAAATGGGAACATGGCTCGTTGTGGCTGATTTCGAATACCGATATGACAAGAAGGGAGAGCCTTACGGATGGGGTATCGCCAGATATACAACGCCGGAAGTACTGTTCGGCAAAGAAAAAGTACAGGCTGCCGGCAACCGGTCACCGGAAGAGTCAAAACAACGCTTGATAGATTACCTCACACAATTATTGCCGCAAGCAACACCGGAACAAATTCTGAAAATACTAGGATAAAGTGCAGTACATAGCGCACAACTGTGCCAAGCCTATGGCACAGTTGCCTCTTTTTATATCAAAATAGGCGAACTACCTACCAGGCGTAAATCTGTCTATGGATTCTCTTTTGTATGGGTATGAGTTTTGTACCTTCCTGATATTTACTAACTTTGAAGAGATAACAAATATAAAAACAGGAGCTTACAGAGTAAATCGCTTCAAAAGCAATAAGTCAATGATAATAAATAACAACGAAATTGTAATAAAATCTATCCAGGAAGAAGATATTCCATTATTTGATAAATGGCTAGATAAAGAATATATAAAAAAATGGTTTGGAGAAAAAGAGGATTGGCTAAACGAAATAAATGAGAGGAATGGGCAATACAGTTTTTTAAAACACTTTATTGTTTACTATAACGACCGGAAAATAGGATATTGTCTTTATGCTGATTGCTTTTTTCTAAAGTATCTGGAAAAAGAAGGACACGATTTCCAGGAGATGTATGGAGATGTGGAAGAACAAAATCACACTTATGAAATCGGATATCTGATTGGTGAAGAAGAGTTTTTAAATCGGGGTATCGGAAAAAGAATCATTCAGATACTGGAAGATAGAATTATTGAAATCGGCGGAAAAGAAATAGCCGCAGACCCGGCGGAAGAAAATATTATTTCAATAAAGGCATTACTAAGTAATGGTTTTAAGAAAAAAAACGACGGAGACTACAGGAAGATCTGCAAAATGCGGTAAAGATGATTTCCACAGTAAACTACCGTGGAAATCGTTCTATCCTTACTCTATATTACGGATATATTTGGCAGGAACGCCGCCCACAACCGTATTTGCCGCCACATCTTTCGTAACCACCGCACCGGCAGCTATGATGGCGTTATCACCGACCGTCACTCCTTGAAGAATAGTCGAATTGGCGCCTACCCATACATTCCGTCCCAATACAATAGGGGCAGGATGCATCGAAGCTCGTTTTTCCGGATTGAAATCGTGATTGAGCGTGGCGAATACTACATTATGTCCGATCAGGCATCCATCTCCTAATGTTATGCCTCCATGATCCTGAAAATGGCAACAGGCGTTGATAAAAACATTCTTACCTATGGTCATATTCTTGCCGAAGTCCGTGTAAAACGGAGGAAAAACACGGAAAGAGGGTTCTACCGGCTTGCCGAACAGTTTGGCAAACAATACCCGAAGCTCGTCCTGAGTATGATAAGAACCGTTCAGTTCAAAAGTGATACGCCGCGCTTCATCGCTCATTTCATCCATGAAACGACTGATTTCAGGTGTATCGAGTGGCCTGCCCTCTTTTACATGTTCCAAAAAATTATCGAGTGTCATTTACTTCTATTTTGTAAGAGTTATTTTATTATTTGAGATATTCACGAAAGAACTGTTCAAGTTTGTCGAACGGAATGATATTCATTCGGTCGTACAAATCCGTATGATTTGCATCGGGGATAATCAATAGTTCCTTGTTATCACCTTTCAACTTCTTGAACGCATCCTCGCTGAAATAACGTGAATGTGCCTTCTCTCCGTGAATCATCAATACCGCACTACGGATTTCATCGCTGTATGATAGTATCGGCATATTGATGAATGAGAGTGATGAAGTCTTGTTCCAGCCGCCATTCGAGTTAAGCGAACGCTTATGGTAACCACGCTGAGTTTTATAATAACTGTGATAATCCTTCAGAAATTGGGGAGCGTCGGAAGGTAACGGGTCCACGACTCCTCCGGCAAGAGTATACGTACCGTTTCTGTAATCTTCCGTGCGTTGTGCATTAAGCTGTTTGCGAAGTTCATAACGTGCATCGGCATCCATTGCATCGAAATAGCCATTGGCATTTACACGACTCATGTCGTACATCGTTGAAGTGACGGTCGCTTTGATACGTGTATCGATAGCCGCAGCATTGAGTGCCATGCCGCCCCATCCGCAAATACCGAGAATACCGATACGTTCCGCATCCACATCGTCGCGTGTGGAAAGATAGTCAACCGCCGCACTAAAATCCTCCGTATTGATATCCGGGGAAGCGACGTAACGGGGTTCACCACTACTCTCGCCGGTATAAGACGGATCAAAAACGATGGTAAGGAAACCACGTTCCGCCAAAGTCTGCGCATATAAACCGGATGACTGTTCTTTCACCGCCCCAAACGGGCCGCTCACAGCGATGGCCGGTAACTTACCTCCGGCATTTTTCGGAATATACAGATCGGCAGCAAGAGTAATGCCGTACCGGTTGTGGAAAGTCACTTTCGTGTGATTCACTTTATCACTCTGCGGGAACACCTTATCCCACTCTTCTGTTAAATTCAAATTCTTTTCCATACTATCGTTATTTAAATGATTGTCTGCTGCAAATAGATTTGCCGTGAAGCAAAGACATACAGCCATTGCCATACACTTGTTTTTCAATATTTCCTTCATCTGGTTTATTATTTATGTTCATAAGGCAAAGGTAAAGGCTTATATCGCATTGTCTTGTAGACAAATTACAGATATTATAACCTTAATTACTGAATGTGGGTGTATAAAATATAACTTGATATGAAACACCTAAAGATGGGCATAACCACATAAAAAAATCCCACAAAACGAATGTTTTGCAGGATTTATCTATGCTTATATAAGATGAGCGGTCTGGACGAGTGTCGAACGAAAACAACAATCTACTGTTAACCAATACTTTACGATAGCATAAAATCAAGTCCAACGCCTAATCCAACGTGCAAACTTTACTAATTTTAAGTACTTTACAATAATTTCAAAAAGTTTGGATATCACTATGATATCTAATGCAGAGGTATATAAAATATTGATAATGCCAACTCTTTTATTGGTTTTCTTTGCAAAGTATGCGAAGAAAATTTGTAATGCGGAGAAAAAGGAGTATATTTGTCGCAATAATTGCGTAGAATAAAACTGTACTTTATGTATATATATCAGACTAAGGATTGGCCGAATTTTACATGGAACAATGGCAAACTGCTTACATTGTTAGCTAATGTAAGACATTTGCAAGGTCGTTTATTGGGACAAATGGGAAGTTTAGGGTTTAAATTAAAAGAAGAAGCCGTGCTTTCCACGTTGACTTTGGATGTTCTGAAATCAACTGAAATAGAAGGAGAAATCCTGAATAAAGACCAGGTGCGTTCGTCTATTGCTCGTAAATTAGGCTTAGAGGTATCCGGTCTTGTCGATTCGCCCAGAAATGTGGATGGTGTTGTAGAAATGATGCTTGATGCCACGCAAAATTATGCTAAGCCGATAACCACAGAAAGGCTATTGGGTTGGCATGCCGCACTTTTCCCAACCGGTTTTAGTGGTATGTATAAAATAGAGGTCGGCAAGTATCGGAGTGGTGATATGCAAGTCGTTTCCGGAGCAATGGGCAAAGAGAAAGTTCATTATGAAGCTCCTAAACCGGATCAGGTGGAAGCCGAAATGAATTTATTCTTGAAATGATTTAATGATACATCATCAGATATAGACCCTGTACTGAAAGCTGCAATCGCACACTTCTGGTTTGTTACTATTCACCCATTCGATGATGGGAATGGTCGTATTGCGCGTGCTATAACAGACCTTCAACTTGCTCGAAGCGATGGAAGTTCACAGCGTTTCTACAGCATGTCAAACCAGATACTTGTTGAGCGAAAGAGATACTATGAAGTTTTGGAAAAGTCTCAACATGGAACAAGCGATATAACAGAATGGTTGGTTTGGTTTTTAGCTTGCCTTGAAAATACCTTGCTCAATAGTACTGATGCGTTAGACTCCGTTCTGAAAAAAGCTCGTTTCTGGGAAAAACACAGCCAAACTCCACTGAATGATCGCCAGCGGTTGATGCTTAACAAATTATTAGATGGGTTTGATGGAAAACTGACATCTTCCAAATGGGCAAAGATAGCTAAATGCTCACAAGATACAGCCATACGGGATATACAAGACCTCATAAACAAGGATATTTTGCAGAAAGAGGCGCAGGGAGGAAGAAGCACGAATTATGAATTGGTTGTAGAATGAACACTATTTATAGTATTATGGAACACTACAAACGAGTTACTAAATATTGGAGAGATTCTCTTGTAGATAAACAGTTTTCACAAGGAAAATATAAGTTTTCGAATTTAGCAAAATCTTTTTTGCTAAATGATAAAAATAATTTCTTCAGAGTAAATAATAAAAATGTACTTTGCAATTTATTCTCCGGTGAAGATAGCACTGTTGAAACTTTTTATATTCCATTCTCCCATAAGAAAATCACCAGCCACAATAAACATGAGAAAGATTATCGCCCCGAAATACTTTTTCCTATAATATTTAAAGTACAAGTTTCTGAAAACGGTTTTATCTACCCTATTGAAAAACCAATAATTCCAAGAGACTTATTACTCCCTTTGGACAAAGAAGATTTTTTCATTGGTAATATGGATGACTATGATTTGTTTGTAACCCAAAATGACATTCCTAAGTTTGAATTCTCGGAAACTTCTGAATGGGAAAAATATTATTCAGAAAATATCGAATCTCAATATCAGAAAGGGTTAATTGAATACTTGCTGAAAGAATCGATTATAGACAATGAGCGTGCACAAGAAGATTGTAAGAAATTAATCAAGTCTTTAAACAGAAATAAAACGGTTAAAAAGAAATTCCTCTGTGCTCAAGGTAAATATAATGAAGATTGGAGTAAAACAATCGAGGACAAATTAACAGATGACGGAATTTTTTATAAACACATTGAATCATATATCACAAAATGGAATGATTATTTTGAATATATAGATAAACTCTTAGATAAAGTTATTGTATCCGGAGATATTTTCAGCGGCTATGAAAAGACCAATTCCGCCTATTTTACCAATGGTGAGTTAAATATTTCTTCTAAAATCACGGCTGTATACGAAGATATCTATACGCGTGATAAAAATCCTGATTTAAGTCTTTTCCAAAATTACGCAACAATTGAAGAAGAAAAAGAAATACCTGTTGCTGATTCAAATCTTTTTTTCTCCAAAAGATTAGGGCATAATAACAACGTATATCCGTTAGCCGATGCTCAGAGAACTGCTGTTTCTGCTTTATTAAGCGGAAAACAGGGGGAAATATTACCGGTCAACGGTCCTCCCGGAACAGGAAAAACAACAATGTTGCTTTCAGTGGTTGCCTGTTTATGGGTAGAAAATGCAGTAAAAGAGGTAGAACCTCCGGTAATCATAGCTAATTCTACAAACAATCAAGCTGTTACAAATATAATAGATGCTTTTGCCAAAGATTTTTCTAAAGGAATAGGAGATTTTGCAGGCAGGTGGATTGATGATGTAAAGAGCTTTGGAAGTTATTTTGTGTCAAGTATGCGGTCGGCTGAAGCTCGGGAAAAGGGTTACATTACAGAGGACGCTGTTAAAGACATGGAAACGGAAGATTTTTACATCAAAGCAAAAGAATCGTTTCTTAGTAGATCCGGGAAAACTTTTATAAATAAGGATATTACTGTTGAAGAGTCGGTTCGGGAATTGCATCAATTGCTGATTGATAAAAAATCGTTACTTGCAGATATTGAAAAAACTTACCGTAATTATCACGAGTTAGGAAATCTAATCAGCGAAACTTTAAAGATTGACTATAAAAATAGAGAGGCCATAATAGAACTTGGTAGAACGCTCACTGAACATAAAAAAGACGTAGAAATAATCGAAGATAAATGGGAAAGGTATTTAGCATCAGAAAGTATGTTACTAACAGCACTTTCATTTCTGCCGTTTATCAGAAAGAAGCGTAACCTTAAAGCTAAAGTTTTTGCTAAAGAGAATAATTTCTCTCTATATATTGATATAAATGATATGGATGCTGAAAGATTTATCTCGAGTATAAAATATAAAAAAGAAGTTCTTCTTTCTGATATCCAAAAATACGATGCATTCATAATGGCATTGAATAATTGTACTGCTACACTTGATAAATTGGAAAATGGTATAGACCCCAATTCAGCGTTTATAGAAATTGACAAAAAAGCAGACACTAAAATAAGGTTTGAAATGTTTCTGATAGCTACCCATTATTGGGAAGGACAATGGTTAATCGAAATGGAAAAACTGATTGAGAAGGGACATTTAAGTAATACTCACTGGAAGTATAAAAATATATGCGAAAATAACTGGCGCAGGAGAATGAAAATTACTCCATGTGCTGTAATGACTTCTTATATGCTGCCCAATTACTTTTCTTTTTCGAGAAAAATCCATGACAATTTGAACAAGTCAGATTATTTGTATGACTTTATCGATTTGTTGATAGTAGATGAAGCAGGACAAGTGTCTCCCGAAGTGGCAGGAGCAGGATTTTCTTTAGCTAAAAAAGCATTGGTGATTGGAGATACCAAACAAATACCTCCGATAAGCAAACTTACCAAAAGTATCGATATCGGAAATCTTCACAAGGCAAATTTGATTTCAAAAAATCAAGGAATTGAGAAGATAGACGAAAACTATAAAGAATTACAGGATAAAGGAATTGCCTCAGATGGGGGCAGTGTAATGAAAATTGCGCAAAACAGAGCGAAATATTATCCTGAAAAGAAATTAGAGAGAGGATTATATTTATATGAGCATAGGAGATGCTACAACAATATCATAGCATATTGTAATGAATTGTGCTACAAAGGAGTTCTAAAACCGATGCGTGGGGAAGCTTTAGAGGATTCTTTACTACCTTCTATGGGATATTTAAACATTGAGGGTAAATGTCAGAATATCTTAGGTAGCAAACAAAATGAATTGGAAGCTAAAGTTATAGCCGGATGGATTATTACTAATTATAAAAAGTTGAGAAAAGCATACAATGGCGAAGAGATTAAGGATATTGTGGCAGTAGTAACTCCATTCAGACAACAATCTATAAAAATAGCGGGATATTTAAAGGAGCCCAAAGACAAGAGTTTAAAAGATGAACTTTCTCAAATAACTGTAGGCACAGTTCATTCGCTGCAAGGTGCGGAAAGAAAAGTAGTGTTATTTTCTCCAACCTATTCAAGACACAACAAAGGGAGTTTCATTGATAATGACAAAAGTATGCTGAATGTTGCCGTATCACGTGCAAAAGATAGTTTTTTAGTATTTGGAGATATGTCATTATTTAACAGGCAATCCATATCCCCGACAGGCTTATTATCTAAATATCTGTTTGAAAATGAAAAAAATGAACTTTCCTATGAGCATCAATACTCAAAGATATTTCTAAGAGAGGACTTAGTATCTAAAGAGAATCCTCCAAAAATTCTAATGAACTACGAAGAGCATGATGCGTTTCTGAAAAATATCTTCAATGAAGCTACCAACAGGATAGTTATCATTTCTCCATGGATTATTTATTCTACGATTGAGAAAAACGGATATGATAAATTACTGTCCGGTAAGAATGCAAAAATTACCATATATACGGATGAAAAATTCAATACTTGTACTCAAAATAAACCTGATAAGAAAAAGGAAGAGGAGTTTGAATTAACCTTGAAAAAATTAAAGGATTTGGGTGTTGAAGTAATTGTCAAAAATAATATCCACAGCAAAATAGTTGTAAAAGATAATGATACGATGTGCATCGGCTCTTTTAATTGGTTTAGTGCTCAGAGGGGAGGCAAATACTGCAATACGGAACATTCTATTGTTTATCAGGGGGAAAATATCAAAGAGGAAATTGACAATGTTATAAATCAATTGAAATGAAAGAGACTGAATTAAAATACTTTTTTCCTTACAGAATTGAAAAACAATATCATTTTAAAGATAAACTACGAAACAGGGATGCTTTCTTTGATGAGATGGAAGGCAAAAATGAATATTTCTATAAAGATGAAGGCAATTACGGATATAGAAGGAATCGCGACCATTTATCTTTATTGGACCATAGCATAAATGATTATATAATTTCTGATTTATATATAAACTGGGAAAGGTGGTATAGGAATGGACGTAACATTTTCGCATTCTCTAAAGAGTTATTGGAAATGTTAAGTTTTACAGATGTCGATGATGTAAGTTATAAATCATTTAGTCTTCCATATGATAACTTTTATCTGTCTTTACGGCCGTTAGGATTAACCATAACAAAAGATTCGGATAAAATAATTGAAGGGGTATATATCCTGGTAGATAGAATGGCAATGGAAAAAATGGTGGATAATAACGGGAACGAGTTCTGGAATGATTATGCAATAAGCTTTCATTTTGTTGGTGACTTTGAGGATTTTATCATAAAATACCACGATAAAGTTTGGAATGAATCGGGGAGCGGAGGACAAAGCTTCTGGAATTTCGCTTTTTATTTTAGTGAAAAGGAAAATATAATTACTATATCTGATGCTGTAAAGGATTGGCAAAGTGTGGAGGAATATTCTTTGTTTCCTGAAAATAAAGAAGAAATTACAGACGAACACTTAGATTTATACACCTATTATCAGGAATTGGTTAACGGCACATACAAGATTATTGTGAACTGCTTACTTTATTTGTCTATGTATAAACAGGATAAAGACATTCAAGCCCATTATGTAGATGACTTACCTCATAATTTTAATAAAAAGCTGGTATTTTCAAAAAGCAAAAAAGAAACAGAAAAGATTGAAAAAAAAATTGCAGAAACAGGATTTTCTAAAATACACTATGTAGGAAACTCTTTCAAGAAGCGTTCTCAAGTAAGCGATAATTCGAGTTTGATTTTGTCTTCACATTGGCGTAGAGGGCATTGGAGAAATCAACGATTTGGTGAAAAGCTGATTTATGAAAAACTGATTTGGATCAAACCTGTTATAGTAAACAAATCTTTAGGAACCCCACAGAAAGGGCACATATATGAAATATAATATGCTTAGCCACTGGTTATCAGAGCATAAAATATTAGGAACGATATAAATGAAATGGCAAGAAAATTAATCACATCACCCACTAAGGGTAAGCCCCCGATAAAGTACCTGTATAAATTAACTTCGGGAGCAAATTTAGTGAAATTTCTTCAGGTTGGGGATATTTTTCTGTATTTCACAATGGTGGGAAAGGAATGGGGCAAATGCGGATTTGCAATACAAGTGCAACACTGTAAAAAAATAAAAACCTGTTAGTCAATAAACTAACAGGTTTTTAAGCGGTCCGGACGGGACTCGAACCCGCGACCCCATGCGTGACAGGCATGTATTCTAACCAACTGAACTACCGAACCAATGTATTTGTATTGCATCTCTCTCGATTGCGGTGCAAAGGTAGATAATATTTTTAATTATACAACAGTTTCACACAAATATTTCACATTGGATTGATTATTTTTTTACTTTTGTCCTCCATATAAATATAACAGACATGAAGAATACTCCAGTAGATTATCAGACTGCCAGACGAATAATAGATGGCTACGGATTACCGGATTTCGGGAAAGCAACGATTCGTGAAGTTGTTGCCATATCCACACAATTGGAACAGGAAACAAATACCGAGTTCATACACATGGAAATGGGTGTTCCCGGATTAAAAGCGGCACAAGTGGGTGTAGACGCAGAAGTCAAAGCATTACAGAACGGCATCGCTTCCATTTACCCGAACATCAACGGTTCGCCGGAAGTAAAAGCAGAAGCCTCCAGATTCATCAAGGCATTCATTAATATAGATATAGCTCCGGAATGTTGTGTTCCGGTAACCGGCTCCATGCAGGGTACATTCGCCTCTTTCCTCACCAGCGGACAATGCACGGAAGGAAAAGACACCATCCTGTTCATCGACCCGGGATTCCCTGTCCAGAAACAACAAATCGTTGTGATGGGCTATAAATACGAATCATTCGACGTATACGAATACCGTGGAGAAAAACTGCGCGCCATCCTGGAAGAACATCTTTCCAAAGGTAATATCGCAGCTATGATCTACTCCAACCCCAACAACCCGGCCTGGTTCTGCCTGACAGACGATGAATTGAAGATTATCGGCGAAATGGCAAACAAATACGATACGATCGTGATCGAAGACCTCGCCTATTTCGCTATGGACTTCCGCAAAGAACTTGGCAAACCGTTTGAAGCACCTTACCAGGCAAGCGTTGCCCATTACACAGATAATTACATCTTACAGATATCCGGTTCCAAAGCATTCAGCTATGCCGGACAGCGTATCGGCGTGACGGCTATCTCCAATAAACTTTACCATCGTGCCTATCCGGGACTGACTAAGCGTTATGGCGGCGGTACTTTCGGTACAGTATATATTCACCGCGTTTTATACGCCCTGTCATCAGGAACCAGCCACTCGGCACAGATTGCATTGGCTGCCATGTTCAAAGCGGCATCCGACGGACAGTTTGATTTTATCTCGGAAGTAAAAGAATATGGACGCCGTGCAGAAAGATTAAAGAAGATCTTTACAGACTATGGCTTTACGATCGTTTACGACCATGACCTGGACGAGCCTATTGCCGACGGTTTCTATTTCACGATCGCCTATCCCGGAATGACCGGCGGACAGCTGATGGAAGAACTGATCTATTACGGCGTAAGTGCTATCTCATTAAGCACGACAGGAAGTAATCAGGAAGGACTTCGCGCCTGCACTTCGTTTATCAAACCGCATCAATATGATCTGCTTGAAGAGCGTTTAAAGCTATTCAAAGAAAATCATACCCTATAATTAACACAAACCCGGCATTTATTTTACACTTATTAACCCAAATGCCGGGTTTTTCGTTTGCTTCTTAACACCAAAAGCCATATATTGTCCCTGTCTAACAACAGTAAGCAATCTTCACTATGGCTACATATAATAACATATTCAAAATTACGCATAATAATCTCCTTCCTGCACAAGGAAGTATACTCATATCAGAACCTTTCCTGCAAGATGCTTACTTCCAGCGCTCTGTTGTTCTACTGGTAGAACACAATACGCAGGGATCGATGGGGTTTGTATTAAATAAAAAAACGGATCTGATTGTAAATACTTTTTTTCCGGAACTGGAAGAGTATCCGGAAATACCAATCTATCTGGGTGGCCCGGTAAGTGCCAACCGGTTGTTCTTTATCCATTCATTAGGAGATCTGATCGTACCCGACTCTGTAAAGATCAAAGACCGCCTGTATTTCGACGGTGATTTCGAAGCATTGAAACGTTATATACAGAATGGCCATTCAATTGAAGGGAAAGTAAAATTTTTCCTCGGTTATTCAGGATGGACGGAAGGACAGTTGGGAAACGAGATCAGTAAAAACTCATGGGTAGTCAGCCACGCAGCTAAAGAAAATGTATTACTTGCCGATGGAGAAAGTTTCTGGAAAAACTCACTCGAACAGTTAGGCAGTAACTACGAAGCATGGACTAAATATCCGAAAGATCCTTATCTGAATTAAATTATCACACAATTTGTTTATTTACTTTTTGCATCATCAGTACATCAGAATATCCGTTTTCTGTGATGATCCAATCTGTCATGATACCTGTAACGGTAAATCCGCAGCGGGTAAAAAGAGCTTTGCTGGCCTCGTTATCGACGGGTATATGCACATATAACTGATGCAGTTTCAGAAAAGAGAACGCATAATCCATCAGTACATTCATTGCTTCGGTAGCCAACCCGTTTCCTTGATAAACAGGTTCCAGTAAAATACCGATACCGGCACGCCGATGATGCGGTTCGAAATCGTACAGGTCGACAGTACCGACAGCTGCCCCGGTTGAACGAAGCTCGATCATCAGACGCAACTGCTTCAGGTCGAAGATATCACGATGCGACTCACGAATATACTCTTTCAATATATAACGCGAATATGGAGACATTGTATTTCCAAGGCTCCAAAGCTCCGGATTATTCTCCCAGCGATACAAAAGTTCCAGATCTTCCGGCTCCAGGGCACGGAGACGGATCATTTCATTTTCCAGTTGTGCCATATTATTTCCCCGGTGATATTAGTTGTCCGCTTTTTTTACAATAAATATGATAAGTAACTTTCTTGTCGACCAGCGTATCCATAAACAGAAGCATCTGTTCAAAACGGGCATCCGGATAACAAAAAGCATAATCAGTAAACTCCTTCATCTGATTGCGGCGGCAGATAGCATCCATTACACGTTCCCCATCCAGATCCCAAAGATTTACATGTTCCAGTTCCGGCATCTGTTTTACACAGGCAGCCTTAATCGCTTCAAAATTTTCCTCAAGGCAAAGAATCAGTAAGCGTTTATGCTTGCTTTTCGACTTTGGCTTTACTCCCAACAAACGCGATAAAGCAGCCAATGAAGCACGCAATCCAATAGCCAGCTTGATAAAAAATCCCATCAGCCAGCCGGAATGAGGATAATATTTCTTGAAGAAGATCAACATGGCACCGTAAAATGCCTTTACATATTTCATATCGCCATGCTTGGTACTTTCTCCTTTATAATGAAGAATACGCTCGGGGATATAATAGTTTTTATAGCCACCCAACACCATCCGGTACGACAAGTCGATGTCCTCGCCATACATAAAGAAATCTTCATCCAGAAGTCCGGTCTTATCCAGCGCTTCATGGCGTAGTAACATAAATGCACCGGCCAGCACATCCACTTTATGTTGTTTCTCCTTATCCAGATACGCCAAGCTATATCTTGAAAACACACGGGATTTCGGAAACAACTTCGACAAACCGAATATCTTACAGAACGAAACCCAGGGAGAAGGAAAGCTCCGTTTACTTTCAGGCAGGAATACCCCATGCCCATCCAGCATCTTTACGCCTATTCCGCCTGCATTCGGATGTTCATCCATAAAAAAACACAAGGTTCGAAGGCTCTCCTCACCTATCATTGTATCCGGATTAAGCAATAACACATACTCTCCGTTACATTGACGAATCGCCTGATTATTGGCCTTGGCAAATCCCGGATTATCCTTATTTTCTATAAACGTCACTTCCGGAAACCGGGGACGGAGATAATCGACAGAACCGTCCGTCGAATTATTGTCCACAACAAAAACTTCAGCATCAAGTCCGGCAACAGCAGCCTGAACCGAATAAAGACATTGTTCCAGGAAATACTTTACATTATAGTTTACGATGATAACGGAAATCTTGGTTTCGTACATAAGAATCAGATTATATTTTTATCGAGTCATTAAAACTGGTGCGGTTCACAATAGAACGTCCCAATGTTATTTCGTCCGCATACTCAATCTCATCACCAATGGAAACACCACGGGCAATGACGGTTATCTTCACATTATAAGGGGATAGCTTGCGATAGATAAAGAAATTGGTCGTGTCCCCTTCCATCGTAGTACTAAGTGCAAGGACAATTTCCTTTACTTCTTCATTGGCTACCCGCTGCACCAGACTGTCTATCTGCAAATCGCCCGGGCCAATACCGTCCATCGGCGAAATAATCCCTCCCAGCACATGATAAACACCACGGAACTGACCGGTATTTTCGATCGCCATAACCTCCTTGATATTTTCAACCACACAAACAGTCGAATGATCGCGCTGCGGATCGGCACAGATGGAACATATCTCGTCATCACAGATATTATGACATACCTGACAATACTTCACTTCTTTCCGCAATGTCAGTAAAGCGGATGCAAAGTTTTCAGTATAACCTTCGTCCCGACGAAGCATATATAAAGCCAGTCGCAAAGCCGTCTTCCTCCCCACCCCGGGAAGCGAAGCCAACTCATTCACTGCATTTTCCAATAAAACTGATGGATATTTTTGAGTCATTGATTACCTTTCTTTGCCACAAAGATAAATAATTTCAACCATATGAAATCCAATCGACCTTTTTTTACTGGAAATCCCCTTTCGGGACGTTACAACTTTGACTGATATTATTTACCACAGACAGCCTGGCCATTAAATAACAGACTGTCGATTCCGCCCCTTGATTCAAGTTTATATTATTTTCTTCCAATCCGTCATAACAGCCCCCTGTTGCCGGGTTATAAAGTATCTGATGTAAATGATTATGACCTAAAAACCAGTCAAAGGCTTTTTTCTGTTTTAACAAATAATCATTTTCCTTGAATACCTTATAAAAGGTAGCCAATGTCATGACCGTGCTAGCCACATCAATCGGTTGTTCACCGTAATTCAATCCTTTCTTTTCTTTATGCAGCCACCCTTGGTTGGATATTACTTTAATCCGATCTTCAACGAAAATCTTACTCAATAAGAAGTCAAAAGACTCTTTTGCTATCATTTTATATTCATCATTTCCGGTTGCCTGATAAGCAAAAAGCAATCCTTCCGACAACACACAATTGTCATAAGTCAGATAAGATTCAAACCATAACCAACTCCCATCAGTACTTTGTTTATAATATCCAACCAGTTTATCAGCCAGGACATTGATTAATGAAATGAGTTCCGGACGTGGGTATCGCCGGTTATAAAAGCACATCCCCTTCAATGCAAAAGCGATACTGCGCGGAGACTGAAACAAAGATAATTTATGAAGCGTTTTCCTGAATATCTGAATCGCCTCGGCAGTCCACTCATCCGGATATTTATCCCCATGCGAGATAAAATAGCCTAAAGCACAAACAGCCCTTCCATTACTGTCTTCCAAACCAACCTCCTGATTTTGGCCAGTAAAAGCCAGTTCTTTATCCACATAATTCAGGAACGAGCCATCCGGCTGCAAACAAAATTTTATGAAATTCAAATAGCTCCTGATATACTTTTCACAAGAAACATCCCTCATTTCCACATATACCTGACAAAGTGCCATTAGAGCCCGGGCATTATCATCCAGTGTATATCCTGTTTTTATATCCGGGCGATTACCCTTCGAGAATTGGATCATAGCAAAACTCCGGCTCATCCTTTTAATATGCGCTATATTTATTGGAGGCAAGGAATAATCCAATCCATCCTTCTCCTCTAATACCTTTTTAAACAATAAAGCATATAAAATGGCAGTATTCTCCCAGGCAGTAGCCGCCGTTTTCTGCAAACCGGCAATCCTCATTTTTGACCGAAGGCTTTCACTCGCCAATAACCGGTTTGTTGCTTCAGCCAATTGTAGCGGATTCTTAAAGTCAAAAATGATTCCCGAATTATCCTTTAAAAGCTCCAATGCATGAGGTATCGGAGTGGCTATAATAGGACACCCACAACTTAATGCATAGACGAACGTTCCACTGACTGCCTGATTAGGATCGCACGACGTAAACAAGTAAACATCTGTTAGTTGCAGATATTCAAGCAATGTCGACAAATCCAAATAAAAGTTTACAAACCGGACATGATCAGTCATTCCCAACTCAGAAACTTTAGCTTTGAGCATTTCCCGGTATTTTTCCCCTTCTTCTTTAAAGACTGTCGGGTGCGTCTTGCCTATGACAACAAACAAAACCGTCGGATTCTCTTTTACAATAGCAGGCAAAGCTTCCAAAGTTGTTTCAATACTCTTTCCGGCACTTAGCAAACCGAATGTTGAAAGAACTCTTCTTCCCGAAACCCGGTATTTATCTTTTAAAAAACGCTTATCCTGATGCGCAACCAGATGCGTTCCGTGAGGGATCACATTAATTTTCTCTTCCTCCATCCCATAATCCAGCAACAAGATTCGTTTGGAAATCTGCGTCATGACAACAATAGCGTCACAGGCCGCAGCCAACTCCCGGAGATAATTCTTTAACGAAATAACAGGATTCGGCAAAACCGTATGAAAAACAATCACAACCGGTTTTGTTATAGATTTTACAAATTGCAGAAACTCATCCTCATGTTCTTTATAAAGACCGAATTCATGTTGTATCAGGACCAGGTTTGTATCCGCATCCTGGTTGATCTTCCTGCCAATGACCGCATAATCATTGGCATCCGAAGTATTCAGCGTATATTTTACCTTATCAGAGTAAATGTGTTTCTCTGAGTCCGATTCCAACGCACACACCTTAAATGAATAAGAGTTCCCGAATTTATAAAGAATTGTCCGGATCAAATCGGCGGAAAAGGTAGCGATACCACACTCCCGCGGAGGATAAGTTGTTATGCATAATATATTATTCATTTCTTATGGGTTATTAATTCATTCACTAACTCTTGCAGTTTCACAGATATACAAGCTATACATTTATCTGCCGCCCCATAATAAATATAAAGTCTGTCATCGAACAAGGCTGTTCCGGTCGGGAAACATACTCTGTTAACTACACCCAGCAATTCATAATCCGTATCAGGAGTAAATAAAGGATAAGGCAATCGCGCCAGTTCTATTGACGGATCATTCAGATCCAATAAAGCAGCACAAGCTGAATAGACATATCCGCCCGGTGTATCATACACGCTATGATAGATCAGTAACCATCCTTCCGGTGTTTCTATCGGAGGACAGCCGGCTCCTATATAACTGGCTTCATGATCATACTGGGGTTTTAAAAGGATCTTGTTGGAGAAGTCTATGAAATAATCAGTCCAAAATTTGGTCGTTAAATCCTCCAACTTCTCCACACAAACCAATTGTATATCCGGTTTGATACGATGCATAAAATAAAATTTCCCATTAATCTTACGCGGGAAAAACACTACGTTCTTATCCGTCAGATAAATCTTCTTGCCAGAATTTGTCTTAGATTCCCGTTTGTTATACGAACGAAAATATTTACCAATCAGATGCTCATGCGACATCATCAATCTTTTGAATTGCCGGAATGTGAATTGTGAAGTGATCACTCCTTTCTTTTCAAAATGAGCCAGATCGCCAGATACGGCATATGCCCCGACAGCACTCATGCCATCATAGGCCGTATAAGTCAGATAATACACATCTCCAATTTTTACTATTCTGGGATCTTCCACTCCCTGGCTTTCATAATCAAATTCAGGACTGATTAAAGGTTCTTTATTTCGTTGAACCACCTTCAATGGTCCTTCCAGCCTGCAATAGCCAATAGTTGAATAATTCCCTTCTCTTACTGCACGGTATAACATATGTACAGTATTTTCTTCGGCTATCACAGCCGGATTCATTACACTTTCGCTTTCAAAATTCAAATCAGTACATTCAAGAATAATACCTTCTCTTTTGATGGTTACCATTATGTTTTAGTTATCAGATTAAAGCCTTTGTCTTGCTTACTTGTCTTTTCACGCTGGTAGTCAGTCTGAGTTTTTGCTTTGTCAGCAGAAGACTTTTCCTTTTTCTTTTCTTTCTTACTCTCTTTACCTTTCATAACACATTGTTTTACAGCAAATTTATAAACTCTATTCTTTGCAAGTTACGGATAATAAACTCCATTCTGTTATATATGCTGAAGTATTATTCTTTAATAACTATAAGAGTTTATAATTTACATTGCACGTTTCGCCTCAAAGTGTTAATGCATTAAAAAGATATAGGCAATAAATCTTTCAAATCTGTAGAATCAAGCCATTTCTGTGAAACTATGTTATCCATAAAAATATTTTCCACTAGAAACTTGTTGTATTAGATAATAGAATATATGTTTGCATTATAATTTCATATAAAAACATTTTATAGTAGAAATAATTATCAACACCAAAATAGAATAAAATGAATACAAAAAGAATCTTCACATTACTGGTTTTAGTTGTGGGTTTCATGACTTTAGTATCCTGTAAAGGACAAGCCAAAAACAACAGCAATGAAACAACTTCAACCACGGAAGTGACTGGAAAGCAGACGGCTGTACCTGTACATATTACAAAGGCGGACTTCCTGAAAAAGATATATAACTATGAAGCGAATCCGAATGAGTGGAAATATCTCGGAGACAAACCTGCCATCATCGACTTTTACGCAGACTGGTGCGGTCCCTGTAAAATGATTGCTCCTTCACTGGAACAGCTTGCCAAAGAATATGCCGGACAGATCAACATTTACAAAGTCGATGTAGATAAAGAAACAGAGTTGGCCCAGGCATTCGGCATTCAGGGAATACCGGCCCTTCTATACATCCCTATGGAAGGAAAACCCCAGATGCTTCAGGGAGCAATGCCTAAAGATCAGTTAAAGGAAAAGATAGAATCAATTTTACTGAAAAAGTAATTTGTTTTTCGCTTACTCTACCAACAAACATTTTCAGGTAAACTTGATAATCTTCTCAAAAAAGATACTTTTTTCAAGTCTACCTGAAAATTTCCCCATCCAAAGGTTTATTCCCCATAATCATCATAACATCTAAATATTTACTAACTTTGTCATCGTTTGTAAATCATAAAACGAAACGTCATGAGTAAATACCCATTTATGCTGATTATGTGTATGTTTATTGCACAGTCAGTTTTTGCACAATCATATTCCAAATACTTCCGCCTGGCTAATCAGGATACCGTCAATTTCACCTTTACAGTGAAGAAGCCCGATATTAAAGCAATAGACTGTTATCCCCAGCGGATTACACAAATTTCGAAAAACGGAGATAATTACGAAATATCACTCACAACTATCAATCCCTACCTGGATGGAAGCAAACTGGCTAAAATGAAAGAAGCCAAGTATGACAAATCACGGGAATACGACAGAGAGATCGCCCGATTTTTACAATCTACCCCGTTAATAGATGCACAAAACGAACACGTTAGACAAATTGCCGATACACTGTTTAAGGATGAAACGCAGACCTTCATTATAATAGAGAAAGCTCTCAAATTTGTTTATACCTATTTATCACCATCCGATTCCATTGCCAAACAGATTGATGCAGGAATTTGCAGAACCGTAGATGTCAATACCGTTATCCAGACAAGGAAAGGTACTTGTAGTGAATACACTAATGTATTTACCGCATTGATGCGTTACATGAATATACCGACTCGTTTTGCTGTAGGATATTGGAATGTTCCCGAATGGAATTCCGAAAGCACCCATGCCTGGCCCGAATGCTACATAGAAGGAGCCGGTTGGTGTTCTGTCGACCCGACTATGCCTTCGTATATCTGCCCGCATTTTGCTGAAATCAGGATGCGTTACGGGATAGATTACGAAGACTGCGACATCAAAACCCTAAATTATGACATCGAACCGATTGAGTTTACCAAAAGATGACCATTATGGCAACAGAGAATAAAATAAAGTACTTTGAAAATCGGGAAGATTGGAGAAAGTGGCTGACGGACAACTTTGAAACCAAAGATGAAATTTGGTTTGTCTTTCCCCAGAAATCATCAGGTAAAAAAAGCATTATATACAATGATGCCGTTGAAGAAGCCCTTTGTTTCGAGTGGATTGACAGTACGATAAAATCACTTGACAAAGAACATAAAATTCAGCGTTTCACGCCTAGAAACCCTAAAAGCACATACTCGCAAGCCAACAAAGAAAGACTTAAATGGTTATTGGAAAATAAAATGATACACCCTAAATTTGAGGATAAAATACGAACTATTTTGTCTGACCCTTTTATTTTTCCAGATGATATAATTGACAGATTGAAAGCAGATAAAACAGCATGGAAAAATTATCAACACTTCTCCGACCCATATAAACGTATCCGAATTGCATACATTGAAGCTGCCAGGAAACGGCCTGAAGAATTTGAAAAACGGCTAAACAACTTTATCAATAAAACGAAAGAGAATAAAATTATAACTGGATTTGGGGGAATCGGAAAATACTATTAATCTCTCATAAAATACCGATGCCTAACTTGCATCCTACCTGCAAGCCCGCTAGCAAGCAGTCACAACTGCGTTGGCTAACAACCCGTTCTCCACCCATCTCTCAAAATATACAGCGGCATAAATTACGGCCATATATTTTCTACTCATAGATAAATACACTATATTTGCAAAATATACAGCCGTAAAGTTTACTGTCGTATATTTTCAAAATAGTATGAACTAAATTTACTATCATGAAATTTTATAATCGTGAAATAGAACTGAAACTGTTGGATAAAACAAGGAAAATCGCTTTTAACAACCATTCACAAATGGCGGTCTTAACCGGACGCAGACGCATTGGAAAAACAAAGCTTATCCTCAAAAGTTGTGAAGAAACACCAACTGTTTATTTCTTTGTAGGCCGAAGCAATGAAGCTCAGCTTTGCAGCCAATTTGCACTAATAGCCAGCAAAGCACTAAATACCTATATTCCGAATGAAATATCCTCTTTCGCAGCACTCTTTGAAATGCTTATGAATATAGGCAAGAACACTTCCTACAACCTGATAATAGATGAATTTCAGGAGTTTTTCTATATCAACCCGACGGTATATAGCCAAATGCAAGACATCTGGGATAGATATAAAGACACGACACATGTCAACTTGATTGCCAGCGGTTCTGTATACACTCTTATGATACAGATATTCCAAAATGCAAAGGAGCCACTATATGGTCGGTGTGACAGTATTATAAAGCTAAAGCCTTTTTCTACATCCGTATTGAAAGAAATACTTTCTGATTATAAACCGAACTATACTCATGAAGATCTACTGGCTCTATATACATTTTCCGGAGGAGTTCCCAAATACATAGACCTGTTTATGCAAAACGGATGTACAGATATGGAAAGCATGGTTAATTACATAGTACGATCTGATTCTCCATTCCTTAGCGAGGGCAAAGCTTTGTTAATACAAGAATTTGGTAAAAAGTATGGTAATTATTTTGCTATTTTATCAGACATCGCTAATGGCCGAAATACATTACCTGAACTTGAAAAAAATATGGGAGAGACCAGTATAGCCGGTCATATAAGAAGACTAGAGGAAGATTACGAATTGATAGCAAAGAAACGGCCTATTTTTGCAAAAGAAGGTACACAAACCGTTCGTTTTGAAATTTCCGACTTATTCCTACGATTCTGGTTTCGATATTTCATCAAATATCATTATCTCATTGAAACAGAAAACCTGGACCAACTTGGAGAAATTATAAAAAAAGACTATCCGACCTATTCAGGGTTAACACTTGAAATGTATTTTAGGCAGATGATGATCGAAAGCAAAGAGTTCAGAAATATTGGTTCATGGTGGCAAAGCAAAAAAGAAAAAGATCCCTGTGAAATAGATATAATAGGCATTTATGCAGATGATAAACGTGCATTAGTCGCCGAAGTAAAACGACAGCGCAAAAACTTCAACCCAGACTATTTCAATGAAAAAGTTGAAATAGTTCGAAATAAAGTGCTTTCGAAATACAAAATTGAAGTGAGAAATTTCTGTATGGAAGATATGTAAATTGTATGCGAACAAATCCGGTTTCTCTTCCGCATACAATCCGATAATATCTATTTCATCCTGATCTTTATGGTTCTTGCCTTGCCACCAAGAACCAATATATGCAAATTCCTTGTTATCAATAAAATAAAAGAATAACTGGATTTGGGAGTTTACTTCTGCTTTCTAAATGCTATACCTATATATAACGAACAAACCAACAACACCGCCCCAATCACCAACATCCGCTTTAGATAAGAAAACTCCACAGTACTACCTTTCTGAAAAAAATCAGAACCGGTAAAACAGTTCTCATCTACAGAACCAGAACTAACAACCGATTCAACAACCTTCTCCCCCTGTTCCTTAATAGCGACATGAGTAACAGACTGTACCCCATTCAACCGGCAGCTATCGAACACGATATGCTCTATATCGATCACCTTATTGCGGGAAGCCTGATACAGATTTTTCAACAACATACTATCACTATGAATGTTATGTACCCCCTCCCTTATTTCCCGATGTTGCACACTACGCCGCCCGGCACTACAACCGGACAGCAAAACAACCAACAAACCAACCGAAACAAGCAAACTTCTACCCCACATATCCATACCTATCCCCCTTCATTTATTAATGATCACCTGATAACGATTCTCTCCATTTACCCGAAACGACAAATGCAGAAACTTCTTTCGTTTATAAAGAATCGCCTGATCGAAAGGCAACTTACAATAAAGCAACACATCCAACAACTCCTTCGGATCAGGCACATAACAATCCGCAGCTTCCCCCTTCACATGCTGGCTCGAAGGCACGCCACCCACCAACCTGTTCACCTCCGGACTCCGGTAACCACTTGTGATCGCAATCGGCTTCCCATAAGCCACCCGCAACGGCTGTAACAACCGTTTCACCAACTCCATCATAGCCTGTTTCACCTCAAACGGCGGCTCATTCAGCAACCCATTCTCCACCGCCACCCGGCTATACGTCATTTCTTCCCAGGTAAAATTCCTACTTATCCTCTCTTTCATTTTGTACCGATTTAATTTTATACGAATAATCCACCCCAAACAAAGCTCCGGCAAATGTGCAGGTTTCCCCGAAAGCCACCAGCACACTATTATGAATCTCCCCTTTCGGAGCAATCCAGAAACCGGAGAAAAGAAGAACAATCCCGCTCATTACGAGCAGGATTGCCATTACCAATTGAATAGTCAGTCTTTTTTTCATACGTTCCCCTTTCCTCTTTCAATCAAGTAATCCTCAATTTACCATTTTCAATTATTCAATTTCCGGTCTGTCATCTCCACCGGAACCTTCTTCTTTTTTAGGTTTCGTATCTTCATCCTCTTCAAACTTCACGATCTCACTCATCCAGCGCAGACTGGTACCCGGCGAGAATATCACCCGTGCCTTTTTTATCAGGGAAGCATTGAAAGCATCCGCCGTCTCCGCACCTTTCGAACGAATCGAAAGACGAAAACTACCGAACTCACCCACCTGTACAATACTACCCGAACGAAGTTCCAGGCTCATCGCCCAGTTCAACGAATCGAGTATCGCCTTCACATCAGCACTCGACATCGCCGAGCGGCTGGAGATCAATTCACACAACTTATCCATATCGCAGTAATTCGATGCCCGCGCCATCGCATAGGTCTTCACCTTATCCTTATCGTCACCGCTAAGAACCTTGCGCTGCACCTTTCTAAATTTCAGTGTCATAGCTTTTTTATTTTAATGATTAATACTACTGTTTCCAGGGGAACGATACAAAGGTACAAGTAGGAATATATGCAAAGATCGGCGCGAGATCATCGTGTAAAACAGTATATAACAAGACTTTAGGAACATTCAAAATCTTAAAATACCATTTTTCGCGAACCATCACACCGATAGATTCAGGTTCTTATTTAACGTTTTTCAGAGAAATAATGATTATTACGTGAGATTCTTAGGGATAGATTTAGGTTATTTAATGACTTCTCGCAACAAATTCGATACCCTTTCGGGTATTTCCTAACCAAAGCCACAAAATAAATACCCGAAAGGGTATCAAACAAGAAATATTCATTATATTTGTACCCGAAGAGGTATCAAAAATGAATAACTTATCATTAAATGAATATGTAAAATCCAAGCGCAAATCGCTTGGATTATCACGTGAAGAGTTCGCGCTGAAAGCAGGTGTCGGACTCCGTTTTCTTCGCGAACTAGAACAAGGAAAAGAAACCTTGAAAATGGATAAAGTAAATCAGGTATTAAAACTGTTCGGAATGCAACTTGGTGCCGTACCTATGGACAGGAATAATTTAATAGAACCATGAAACAAGCTAAAATTTATATGTATAGTAATTTTGCAGGTATTCTTACGGAAGATGAAAACGGTTACAGATTTATCTATAATCCTGAATATCTCTTAAGTAAGGATGCTGAACCGATCAGTTTAACAATGCCTTTAACAGATAAGCCATATATTAGCAATATATTGCATCCGTTTTTTGATGGATTGATTCCTGAAGGTTGGTTATTAAATATTGTTGAAAAGAATTGGAAAATCGACAATAGAGATCGTATGTCTTTATTACTGGCCTGTTGTAAAGATTGCATTGGTGCAGTTAGTGTTCAATCCTTTTAATACACAATTATGGAAAGATGTTTATATTGCTATCAGCCATTAGAACAAAACGAAACAGACTTTCATTCGCGATGTTCAAAAAAAATATTCGGTACAGCTACACCTCCCCTTCTTCCTTATAGTAAAGCCGATATCGAATCGTTAGCTTTAGAAGTTGTACGATCACAAGTTACTATCACAGGTGTACAACCCAAGCTATCTGTTGATTTGGAAAAAGAAAAAGGAGGAGAAAAACGTTTTACAATTGTAGGTTTATGGGGTGGCTATATCCTCAAGCCACAGACTGAACAATATGCCAACCTTCCTGAAAATGAAGACTTAACCATGCATTTAGCCAGATTAGCAAAGATAAATACCGTTCCTCATTCACTCATACGTTTCAAAGATGGTTCGTTAGCATATATTACTAAACGAATAGATCGAGACAAGAAGGGCAATAAAATACCAATGGAAGATATGTGCCAGTTAACAGAGAAACTAACAGAACAGAAATACAAAGGTTCCTATGAACAGATAGCCAAGAAGATTGTAGAGTTTTCAGCGTACCCAGTCCTGGACTTGATCAATTACGTTGAGATTTTATTGTTCTGTTATCTTACAGGTAATGCAGACATGCACCTAAAAAACTTTTCCCTCTATAAAAAGATAAAAGAAACCACACTAACGCCTGCTTATGATCTCTTATCGACTAAGCTGGTCATACCTGAAGACACAGAAGAACTTGCTCTGACTCTGAACGGAAAAAAACGAAAATTAAAGAGATCTGACTTTGACAATCTACTAAAAACAATGAAAGTTGAAGATAAGATTATTGAAAATACATACAACAAATTTAGAAAAGTATTACCGCTATGGTATGATTTTATTGAAATTTCATTTTTGCCAAATCAAATGAAAATAGATTATAAGGCTTTAATAGAACACAGATCTTCCATATTAAACAAGTGATAATAGGCAAATGGCAATTCCACATCCCGTTCTATCACATCAAACAGGATTTCACTTTGCTTAATAGCAATCAGCGATTTGAGAACCTCTTTCCTCATAAGTTTTCCTTTATTTTAGGACAAAAAAACATTTTCTTTCCTAAAATAAAGGAAACTTTTTTCATACGTCCCCCCCTTTCTCTTTCAATCAGGTAATCCCCTATTTACCATTTTTAATTATTCAATCACCGGTCTGTCATCATCCGGATTTTCTTCTTTTTTAGGTTTTGTGTCATCATCCTCTTCAAACTTCACGATCTCACTCATCCAGCGCAGACTGGTACCCGGCGAGAATATCACCCGTGCCTTTTTTATCAGGGAAGCATTGAAAGCATCCGCCGTCTCCGCACCTTTCGAACGAATCGAAAGACGAAAACTACCGAACTCACCCACCTGTACAATACTACCCGAACGAAGCTCCAGGCTCATCGCCCAGTTCAATGAATCGAGTATCGCCTTCACATCAGCACTCGACATCGCCGAGCGGCTGGAGATCAATTCACACAACTTATCCATATCGCAATAGTTCGACGACCGCGCCATCGCATAAGTCTTCACCTTATCCTTATCGTCACCGCTAAGAACCTTGCGCTGCACCTTTCTAAATTTCAGTGTCATAGCTTTTTTGTTTTAATAATTAATACTACTGTTTCCAGGGGAACGATACAAAGGTATAGGTAGGAATATATGTAAAGATCGGCGCCACAGCATCATATAAAACAGTATATAATAAGACTTTAGAAACATTCAAAATCTTAAAATACCATTTTTCGCGAACCATCACACCGATAGATTCAGGTTCTTATTTAACGTTTTTCAGAGAAATAATGATTATTACGTGAGATTCTTAGGGATAGATTTAGGTTATTTACAACTTCCAACAACATTCTTAATACCCTTTCGGGTACTCTTTTTAATATAATCACAGAATAAATACCCGAAAGGGTATCGAATAACAGAATATAAGTCATTTATAGAAAACAAGTGGTACCAGTATACTGTATGCGGAGATTTGCACTTATATTCTCCGCATATTATACGGCAAATACAAACATTAATCTCCGCAAACAATCACATTACAAGTTCATAATTGGTACTTCTTCCACCTTCATCCGTTTTACGCAACACACCTTTGGTCATCAAATCCTGTATATCACGTAAAGCCGTATCAGCAGAACATTTTGTAATCTTAGCCCATTTAGAAGAGGTTAATTTTCCATCAAAACCATCCCAAAGCAAATTCACCATTTTTATTTGCCGTTCATTCATGGAGACTAACCGATACCTATCCCAGAAAGCGGCTTTCTGTAAAACCGTACTGATTGATTTTTCAGTATTGACCAATGCCGCTTCCAAACAATCAAGAAACCATTCAAGCCACCCCGTTATATCTACACCACCTTTTTGTGTTTTCTCCAATATCTCATAATAGCCTTTACGCAGCTTACGTATCTCTGCCGACATACTATAAAAACGATGTGGCATTTCATCGGCACGGGCTAAGAATAAATCCATTATAGTGCGAGCTATACGTCCGTTTCCGTCATCGAACGGATGAATAGTCACAAACCACAAATGAGCAATAGCAGCTTTCAAAACTGGGTCTATCTTCTGATCATCATTCACCCAATCCAAAAACAATTTCATTTGGAAAGGTATATTATCCGAATCAGGAGCTTGATAATGAACTTTCTCTTTCCCCATCGCACCCGATATAACCTGCATAGGTTCTACACCTTGTCTCCAATCTGCAACCGTAATTTTATACATGCCACTTCTACCTGTTGGAAACAACGCTGCATGCCAGTTAAAAAGACGTTCATCCGTTAACGGCTTCATATAATTTTGAGTCGCATCCATCATTAGCTGCACTACTCCATCGACATAACGATCAGCTTCAGGTAGCCCTTCAGTTTCTATACCCAAATGACGAGCTACAGAAGAACGCACCTGATCACTATTCAATATTTCTCCCTCAATTTCTGAAGATTTGGTGATATCAGCCGTCAATGTATCAAGTATTGCACTATTTTTCAGATCAAAGCCTAACGCACTCATTTTACCTACAAGTTTACCTTGTAGCCCTCGTACCTTACCTAATTTATAGGATAGCTTTGCATCATCCCAGGTAAAATTAGGCCAGTCTGTCCGTTGCCAAATATAGATAGCATTCATATTCTCCGTATATTTTGCGGTAAATGTACAAAAAAACACGATCAATACAAAATGAAAAAGAATTATGTCTACTAATTAAAACATAGTCAATATATTTGTATACGAAATAAAAAATATAAATATGGGACATACTTTAAAATTAGATATATATTATTTTACACTAAAAAAGATCACAGAGGAATACTCTAGAAAAGTCAGAGGTGGAGAAATTAGAACTTGTTATAAAACAGAAGAAAAAGAATCTATTTTTAAAGATGTACTTTCTTCCTTGTATCCAACTAAAGATAAAAAAGAATGTTTTCGATCATTTCTTCAAGATTTTATCTCCATTTTTAGTGATAAATTCACTAAAAATGAAACAAATACTCAAGCAATGAGTATTACTAATGACCTTTATCGAGGTTTATCTGAAAATGATTATACAATATGGGGAGAATTCATAGGAGGTCCTACAGGTATTGATTGGGATATTTATAAAGCTAATGATGCAAAAAGGAAAAAAGACACATTAGGGAACGATAGTGTTGCCTCATTATCTTTTTTCTATAAAATATGGATGCCTTATGATGACAATACAGGAATTTTAATGTTACAAAGTTATACAACATCAGGATGCAGCTATTTGTATAGAAATTTATTAAGTGATTTTTTTGTTTCTAAAGGGTATTCTATAACATGGACAAAATGTATTCCTAAACAATATATAGACAAATATATATCGAATAGCTTTATACATTCTATTAGAATTCTAACTAAAAAACGTATAGACAATTCATTTACACCTACTTTTTCAGCATTTAAAGAAGCCAAACGTAGTACATGTATTAAAAATATAAGTTTAACTATAGATAAATTATTATCATATACCAATTATATTGATGTTCTTAAATCTCAAATCGCAGCAATAGACCTTAATTTTGATAAGGAAAATGATGAATTAATGCTATATTATAAAGATCATCAAGGTAGGAAAGCACATTCTACACTTTCAAACATAGAGAATATGCTTCCATCTATCATTCTGGATGACACATTAAAAGATCCTACAACTCAAAAACCGTTATGGAATGAATTACATTTATTCACCCAATTGCTTCTAGAAAAAATAAAAAAAGAAATTTCATATACTCCTACTCAGCGATGATTGTAAATATATGGAAAATAATAAAAGAAGGATATATCTCATTATATTATAATATCAATGGAGATAAACGACCAATTGCACCTATTGTATTATGGTACATAATTTTACCACTTGCAATTGGAATTTATAGCTACATTAATCAAACTATATTTACTGAAAACACTATAAATTTATTAATTTCAGTTTTTAGTATTTTTACAGCTTTAATTTTTGGTATAATTTTTATAGCACCTGACAAGTTTGCTAAAAGAATAGAAGTATACAAAAAAAGTATAGCAGACGAATCTATATCAAACTATCTAATCAGATATGAAAATTTCACAAAAGGATTTGTTAAACAAATCGCATTACTTATTGTTTATAGCATAGTTATTATTATTTTACTAGTAATTACACAAATTCATGATGTCAGCCTGTTCAAAATTATAATACACTCTATAGTTATAACCTTTTTCTCAGAATTTATTTTATTAACATTTACTCTATTATCCAATATCTATATTTTATTAATTGATGATATTGAAAATTCGAGTAAAAACAAACGAGAATAAATAATTATTTCTTCCAAATTTTCAAAAAAAAATCATCAGGATCAATATAGTTTCTCCAAACAACCCGTTCAAATTCTAACCTTGACAGCTTAAAACCTACAAATTCTTCTTCCAACCTTTCAATATAAGAAGATTCGTATGTGGCGGTACGAAAAACAAATTCTTTAACATAATCCTTAAGTTGATTATATAATACTATTAATCCCAATAAAATACTGGCATCTATAACTTGTAACCATACCAGAAAGCAGGCTAAAATGCAAAATTTCTCATTCAATACCCCCCACAATAATCCCCCACCCTCACCTTCCCCGCCAACACCAGCACCTCCCCACTAGTAATCCCCCCTTTACTAATATGTCCGGCAAGCGTACCGATCTTGCCACAAATTAGGAAACAGATAAGAACAGACATTGATAAATGATTTATTGAAGTTTGCGCAGTACGCTCTACTACTTCCGTTAAATGGAGCATCCGGATAAACAAGACAGGAAACCGGAGGGGGCAACGGAGACAGGTCATCACTGTTTTTTCAATGATGAAATCAACGTATGATTGCCGATCATGGACGATAACTTCTTCAATAAACTTCTGGTACTTTTTAGGCAAAGTTGACCATACAGTAAATGCAATTTTGTAAATCTTTTCAAGCAAATGGTTACGACCTTCCTTGGACATTTTATCAAGATTGCGGTTAAACTCGTTCACTTCCGGGACTTTTCCGTTGGGAAATAAGGCTTCTAATTTGTTTTGTTTCTTCATGATATATCTAATAGGCGTTAATTAATAATTGAGGGAAATCAAAAAAAACAGGGAGACACAAAGTCTATTTTTATATGGTCAACACTTGTGTCTCCCTTTTGCTCTCTATTTGGAAGAATTCAAATCTCGAAGTAAAAATTTTCCAGGTTTGAATTTAACACTTTTGCGGGGAGCAATCATACAAGTGACACCGGTACGAGGATTACGCCCCTGCCGCTCTTTCTGATTCCAAGGCTCAAATGTCCCGAATCCTTGAAGGGCTATAGGACCCTGTTTCAATATTTCTGTCAACACTTCCTGGAAAGCATTGAGAAACAGACGAGACTGGTACTGCGGAATATTCAGCTTCGCCGCTAGTTCATTTACTAAATCTGCTTTGTTCATAATATATGTTTTAAATGTTTTTTTATTTGTATTGTTAAGTTGCCATTAAAAAGGTATTCTAACACCTTCCAAACCTCAGTTGTCACTCCATCATCTTTAGCCAAGTTTGCAGGGTATACCTACTTATACCTAACACAGCGAATAAAGGTAGGGGTGTTGTCGTTAGCGTAGTATTGATCGCAATCGCTCATGCGCGTCATCCAGTGGAAACCACTACCGGCAGCATCTGAACTCCAGTACCAAATGCCTCCTCCAACCGGCTCGAAGCCGCTCACAGCTTGTAATGAAGCTTTATTACTACACACAGTTCCTAACTGAGCCAAAGAAGGCATAAACCAATCACTCTTACCCTCTTTTGTAGAATTATTACAGCTTGTATATGCTGCACTCCAAGTAGCATTTGCTTCGTTTGTCTTACAAACCTGTAAATTTTCAACATAAGCCGGGGCCGTTTGCTTAGCCGTAACCTTCACTGTGCGTGCCGGACTCCCCGTAACTGTCACTGTAAATGAGCCTGTACGCTCAACAGCTGTAGAGTTAGTATTGTCAGAAGCTGTAAACGTTAACGTAGCATTACCCGAACCTTCGATTGGACTCACAGTTATTCCATTACTTGTTTCGGGAGATATAGTCCATTCCAAACCTGTAGTCGCCGTTATTGAACCGGTGACACTGCTAGTGGCCTCCGCATCTATTATCGTAGTCGCACCAGTAGCCTCAAAAGAGGAACCACGCTGATTTACCGTAATTGTTCCCGTCGGACCATCAGTCTCATCTCCCGCACGAACAACAATTTCACCACTTCGTTGAGTTGAAGACGGATTAACAGAAACATCAAAAGTTATGTACTGTAAATCTCCGGTGGTCGGATAACCCGATGTTGTTCCGGTGAGTGAAATCCAATTACCATTCGTTACATTAGCTGCCCAGTCCAAATTTGCTGTGGCAGTAAAGGTTGATGCCTGATTATTTACAGCTTCTGCATTCATATTTACGGTTGATCCGGTCACAATAGAACCCATTTGTAAAACTTTTATTTCCTGAATCAAATTTGTATAATCAACGTCTCCCACCGAGGCTCCGGCTTTCACCGTTATTTTACCACTACGCACCCGAGTAAATGGATTACTGGTAGTAGACTTTACTTTTAACGGTTGTGCATCAGCCGGTGCTTCAGGACCGGCTGATGCTGAATTGGACCAATTCAGCCAGTCACCACCGCTTAGGGAAGCTAACCACTGCAACCCCTCGGTTGCTGTAAAAGAAGAAGCCCCTTCAGAACCAGCTTCTGCATCCAGTGAGATATCATCCCCTTTTGTCAGGGTAGAACCCTCCTGAACGATCTTTATCTCCTGATCGACTCCATTAACTTCAATATTAAAAGAAAAAGACCTGCTTTCTGCTCTTGGGTTTGCTTCCATAGCTCTAAATATAACATTGGCAGGCCCCTGATGCCTAATAGTGGCACTCGAAGGTATATTCTGACCGTCCAACAAGGCGGATAACCAATCAGGCATACTGAACTCCCACGGCTGACCCGGACGAGCTGTGATCTGTATCTCTTTTTCTCCCCCTTTTTTAGCAGGCATTTTAGTAGAATCGACTTCAATAGGAGGTATCTCACCGACGGTAATGCGTTCATCGAAAATATCTATACCTATCAAAGTTACGTCCATCGTATAACGGGAGTTACGCACGATATCGTAATTGTTTTTATCACTACCCGGATAGAAACGGAAAGTTACATCCCCATACGTCACACCTCCTTGTACGGCTGTTCCTGTCAGCTCGATACAGGTTGCATTCGTCACACCCTGACCAGTCTTCTTTTTCTCCGAATCGACAGCGTTTGCTTCACTGACAGTACCCGCCATATTCTCCGGCAAATACCAATAAATGGTAGCGCCTCCCTGGTTAGCCGTACCTGTATATGTTTTATAATCGATCTCCTCTGTTTTCAACTGCTCCGTTGGTGCTTCCACCTGCGATATGGTCGGGACATTTTTCAATACAACAGAAGCAGGCTTGAATGTAAAATCAACACCTGTCGAATAAGTAAACGTAATCGTTGCAACAAGGCGGGTTAGTTCCACTCTTATATCCCTTATGCCACCAGCCGTCACTTCCCCCTCCCAGTACCCCATCATTTTACATAAATTATTGTCAGGCAACCCCTCAGGTGTAGAAGTATAAGCCAACGTATGTTTTTTCAAGATCGCTTCAGTAGTTATCTCCTCCAGATCACCGGCATTCGACACGAAATAGACACGACTCCTGCTACCATTCTGACTCTGTTTCAGTTTCAGATTGACCGTAGTACCACTCATAGAAGGAATATACCGGTTAAACAAACACTCACCCGTTGTTACATCGTACTGCCCGACCCACAGGCTGGCGATCTGGCTTTCCTGTATTTCTGACAATGGAGCGGCGGCCTTCGTTCGTACCGAATCCCCTGCACCTACTGCCAGCGTATCCGACTCGATCGTGCCGTCAGGAGTAAAAGTGATGCTACGGGTAACGGGAGTCCGGTTAGCCAGCACACTCAGGATAAACCCGGCATCCACTTCCTTCTGAGCATGAAGCGGAATATCATCTTCTTCCACATTCGTCTCCGTACAACCTCCTGCAAACAGCAGAAACAACAGTGCAAACAGCCTTGTTTTACTTACTCGTTTCATTGTATTTCGTTTTTTATTGTTTCGATATTTGTCTGTTTTGAACCTAATAGACGCACACTTACCGAGTACGAACACAACGAACATACACATTTCCTGCGTCGTTGGTATTACTATTATGACTACCATTGCTAAAGTCTACATAATAGTGGTTATTTCTAGGACCAGGTGTAGAAGTCGCATAGCAACCACGGATGAACCCTGCAAAGCCACTTACGACCGTTAAGGTACTTTGGTTCCAATATATATTTTTCGCCTCGTCCAGCGATGGTAAACGCCAATCAGTATGACCTTCCGCATCTAGATTATTGCAATATGAATTGGCAGAGCTCCAAGGATAGGAAGAAGGCTCTGTTTTCACAACCTGCATATTACCAATATAAGCACCACCAGTCTGCTTAACCGTGACCGTAGCCGTACGTACCGGATTTGTACCTGTAACTGATACTGTAAATGTACCCGTACGAGGTGCATCAAGATTGACAGAAGCCGTAAATGTTAACGTAGCATCCCCCGAACCTCCGGTTGGACTTACAGTTATACCATTGTCTGTTTCAGGAGATATAGTCCAATCCAAACCGGGAGTAGCAATAACCGAACCGGTTGCAGTTTTAAGACCTTCTACGTCTATTTCAGGTTCAGCATCAGTAGTACTAAAAGAAGAAGGTTGTTGTTTTATAATAATTTTTCCTGTCGGACCTCCAATCTCATCACCTGCACGAACAGTTATTTCACCGGTTCGCAAAGAAGAGTTCGGATTCACCTCTACATCAAAAGTTATGTCCTGGGCATTACCGGTTGTCAGATTACCCGACGTTGTTCCGATGAGTGTAATCCAATCATCATTCGTTACACTAGCTGCCCAGTCCAAACCGGCTGTGGCAATAAACGCTGATGCCTGATGACTTACCGCTTCCGCACTCAGATTCACGGTTGATCCGGTTACAATAGAACCCGCTTGTAAAACTTCTATTTCCTGAGCTAAGTTTGTATAACCGACGTCCCCCACCGACGCCCCGGCTTTTACTGTTATTTTACCGCTACGTACCTGGGCAAGTGGATTACTGGTTGTTGCCTTTACTTTTAGTGGCTGCGATCCGGCCGGTGCTTCAGTTCCCGAAGAACCCGGATTAGATGCAGCCCAGTCCAGCCAGCCATCGCCACTTAAAGATGCCAACCATTGTAAGCCTTCTGTAGCCGTAAATGCAGAAGCCCCTTCAGAGTCGGCTTCTGCTTCCAGTGATATATCACTGCCTTTTGTCAGGATAGAACCTGCCTGAACGATCTTTATCTCCTGATCGACTCCATTAACTTTAATATTAAAAGAAACAGACCTGCTTTCTGCTCTTGGGTTTGCTTCCATAGCTCTAAATATAACATAGGCAGGCCCCTGATGCATAATAGTGGCACCCGGAGGTATATTCTGACCATCCAGCAATGCAGATAACCAATCAGGCATATTGAACTCCCACGGCTGACCCGGACGAGCTGTGATCTGTATCTCTTTCTCTCCCCCTTTTTTAGCAGGCATTTCAGCAGGATCGACTTCAATAGGAGGTATCTTACCGACGGTAATGCGTTCATCGGAAATATCTATACCTATCAAAGTAACGTCCATCGTATAACGGGAGTTACGCACGATATCGTAATTGTTTTTATCACTACCCGGATAAAAACGGAAAGTTACATCCCCATACGTCACACCTCCTTGTACGGCTGTTCCTGTCAGCTCGATACATGTTGCATTCGTCACACCCTGACCAGTCTTCTTTTTCTCCGAATCGACGGCTTTTTCTCCACTGACAGTACCTGCCATATTCTCCGGCAAATACCAATAAATGGTAGCGCCTCCCTGGTTAGCCGTACCCGTATATGTTTTATAATCGATCTCCTCTGTTTTCAACTGCTCCGTTGGCGCTTCCACCTGCGATATGGTCGGGACATTCTTCAATATAATAGAAGTAGAACTGAATGTAAAATCAGCACCTGTCGAATAAGTAAACACAATCGTTGCAATAAGACGGGTTAGTTCCACCCCTATATCTTTTATGCCATCAGCCGTCACTTCACCCTCCCAGTATCCCATCATTTTACATAAATTATTGTCAGGCAACCCCTCAGGTGTAGAAGTATAAGCCAACGTATGTTTTTTCAAACTTGCTTCAGTATCTATTGCTCCCAGGTCACCGGCATTCGATATAAAATAGACACGGTTCCTGTTGCCATTATGCTTCAATTTCAAATTAACTGTAGTTCCTGTCATAGAAGGAATATACTGGTTAAACAAACACTCACCCGTTGTTACATCATACTGCCCGACCCACAGGCTGGCAATCTGGCTTTCCTGTATTTCAGACAATGGAGTGGCGGCCTTCGTTCGTATCGAGTCATTTGTACCTACCGCCAGCGTATCCGACTCGGTCGTGCCGTCGGGAGTAAAAGTGATGCTACGGGTAACAGGAGTCCGGTTAGCCTGCACATTCAGGATAAATCCGGCATCCACTTCCTTCTGAGCATGAAGCGGAATATCATCTTCTTCCACATCCGTCTCCGTACAACTACCTGCCACCAACAGAAACAACAATACAAACAACCTTGTTTTACTTATTCGTTTCATTGTATTTCGTTTTTAAACTATATTCGTTCAACTATCTCCGCCGACATTTCCATTACCGCTCCAGGTTATTTCCGTCCATCGGGCAACAGTAACGGTTGTACCTATTCCTTCGTTGATATCAGGGTCGGGATAAGGAGTGTCGGGGCCTCCCACATTGTCGTCTCTGAAAACTATTGCATTCCAATCGAGTACCTTCATGATCAGACTACTTTCATTATTCTTCACTTCGAGGGTAAAAATATACCGCTTGCCTTCGTCGAAAGAGATATTCTGGTCGATAGTAGCCTTGAGGATCGCTGTCTCATCGTCTCTTACCACGGTTATTTCCACCTCGAAAGGTTGGTTGTCTTTGGGAAGGACGACACCTTTTGTTTTGTTCAGGCCGCAATTATCCGGATCAGAATCAGGATCGACCGGTTCAAATTCTTCTGTAGTAAATGTAACTTCCGCATCCGCCTCGGTACCGCCTCCCGTAGGAAGAATACCCGTATCCGTACCTGCCAGCAGGACAGCCCCCGAAGACGATATCTTTCTTATTACAAGAGAAGTTCCGTATAACCGATCAAAAGGAAGAGCATTACCAGGTGAAGGGGCCACATTGAATACCAACATCGCACATTTCCGGCTAAAAGTTCGGAGTGTCACTTGTCTGGCAATCTTCGTCACAGCCACACCACGAACAAAAGAGGTCATTACATCCTCTTTGTGGGGAATACCGGTTACCCTATAGAAACCGTCATTCCCTTGCAATAGCGGCCGTGCCGGGGAGACGGCATAGAAATCGTATATACCGTTCCTGACAATCAAACCCTTGGCTGTACCCTCCGTTTGCTCTCCGTTCCCATTCACGCAGCAAGGGGATAAACTGCCGTCATCCCCTACCACGTAGGTTGCTTCAAACGAGGGGGCTACCGTAGAGAAGGAAGCTTCTGCCGACACATCTCCTACATTACCGGTGAAATAAGCCCCGATACGTACGGTTGCCCCGGCTGGTAAAGGCGTTGGAGGTGGGGTGGCAACCTCTCCGACACGGGTCAGGAGTTCCGGCACGCCCAAATTAGGCTTGCCGAAACTAAGGGCTACCGGCTGGCTCTCTTCCGGTACGATCTCCTCTACCGGTTCCGCCGTACACCCAACCAGCAATATACCAGCCAGTAGCCACAACAAGTATAACAGATATAACAGTACTCGATTCCGTTCCATTTTATTTCGTCTTTCGCATTATTTTGTTTCACTATTCCACAGGAACATCCGTTGCACCGCCCTCTGCCCAACCAGCTACTTCAACATTAGTAATACTGATACCTTGCGGAGATAGCTGGATGTTGTAGATATAATTGTTCCCCTTCAACCAGTTGGCAATAAATGTACTTACACCGCCGCCTGTCGCCGGAGCCATCGTAAAAACAGAACCATTGTCAAGCGTCAGCTCCAACGTCACAGGGACGTCCGCCACAGGTATAACCATCCCGAAAGCCTGTATGGCAACCTTACGGATATCATCCTCACCAGCACCAACCCCCGTTCCAACTCTTCGCAGGTCACCGTCTGCTGTAAACCACAACTCACCCACTGTCGCCATCGTTCCTCCCAATTCCCCCGTTGCCAGGTTCAGCTTCGCGGAAGTCGACTTTTTAAAACCGCTGTTACTTTTCAACACGACCTTCTTCACCCGGCTACCGGCAAACTCCGAACCGCCATCCGTTTCCAGCACACGGAAACTCACTTTTGCCAATGCATGATTCATCGTCAAAGAAACCTCCGGATGCCAGCGGTCTACCTCTACGGGCACTTTACAATACAGATAATCATCCTGATCGGTTTCCCACTGTATATCGGTCGATGCATCTACCGGATCACTGGTGTCGCTAAAGTAAAACTTCTGTTTATCCAGTACCTTTACACCACTCATGACAGGTACTTTCGGTGTTCCTGACAAAGACACGCTTTTCTCTGCCGGAGCATATCCGTATACGGTTCCTTTCTCCGAAAACAACAAAAGCCTCTCCTCACCCTCCGCCAACTCCCAGCCAGGCAAAACGGCCGCTGTATTGTAAACAAACACCTGTGTATGAGTACCGCTGGCATAGGCGGAACCATTCGCTTTCGTAACCGAAACTCCTACCTGCATAAGCGGATTGGGGTTCACCGGACTAGCTACCGCCCCTCCCGTTGCGATACTTCTCGATTCTATCTCGACCGATAAGCCCAGATTCTTTACGCTCAAAGGAACACCCTCCTCCACATCGCCTTTGCCTTCATTTCCCCCGTCACCCATAAAGATCGTGGCCTCCGTACAAGCGTTAGCCAGCAGGAAGAAAACAACTGTCGAAAGTGTATATATGAATTGTTTCATGGGCTTTGTTTTTATGTATGATTACAGAGGTATTTCGTCCTGTTCGTTGTCCGCCCAGGCTTCAACACTGACATCCATCACCGTGAGTTTGTTACGCCCTGCAGAAAGTGTATAGATGTAATTGTTGTTGGGTTCCCATTGATTACCGGTCAGCGTTACGGGATACACGACGGGAGTATTATCACCTTCTTGAAGCGTGATCTCCAGGTCGATTTCATTTTCACCGAAATTGACAGGATACACAATTGCACTGACCGATTTGGAAACTGTCTTACCATTTATCCCGCCGGTCGTAGTCCCGGTCTGTATAAAGGCATACTGTCCTTCTCCTGCTTCCACTTGCCGCATCAGGACATAATTAGTGATCGTACGACTCAATTCCGCCGTTGCAACTGTCTCTGTTATAGTACCGTCCGTCAAAGACATTTTTCCGTTACCGGTCTTGAACAGATTTGTACCACCGATATGATTCTTAATCGTAAATTTCGTAAAATTCACATTATTACCGCTTAAACGTCCGCCATCATACACCCGGAAAGAGACCATCGCCATCGCATGTTTCATATCCAGGTTGATCTTGTAACCGGGATTATCCGTATCCAGATTATTAGGTTCATCCTCCGGTGTCACAGGCGAAAATCCGTCGGCACGTCCGTTATTTACATAGCGTCCGCCATCCGCACCAAAATACAGGTAGTCTTTTTCTGTCGGCAAACTGAGATTGACCAGGTCAGTCCTCGCTGTAGATGCCCATGCACCCGCGTTCCAATACTTCTTCGCATTATTTCTTTGAGCGTTTATCTCACCGCTACTCAAAACCGTTACGGGTATTTTAAGGTCGGCTTCCGCATTTACATTTGTAAGAGTATTGGTTATAGTTACATCATACGGATAATAAGCATATACTCTACCTATATCCTTCGTCAGATAATAAGGAGACTCGTTCGTATCCGCAAAAGTGGCTCCTTTTGTTTGTATGGAGATCCAATTCGCTCCCCTTTCATCACCCATATACCATACATGGTGGCCGGTATAGTCCGTTCCATCAGGTGTATACCAGCCATTTGCAGCCTTATTCGTTATCAATACGCCTAATCCCGGAGCTTCAGTCGTATAATTGGCATAGGTAATAAGGTCACCGCTCACGACCGATTTAGTTGCCGATCTGGTTCCGGCTTCCACCTTTAGATTAGGTGAAATACCTAAAGCTACCTGATCGTCGCCGCCGGAATCGATCACTTCCGTTTCTGTTTCCGAGCAACCTGTTGCTGCCACCAGGGCTATAGCTATAACCCACATTGTTGTTGTTTTCATTTTCGTTTGTTTTTTAATTATACATTAAAGAAAATCATACTTAATTATGTCAGCCATCCTTTCAGATGGGTAATTCATCAGCATCGTGATCCGTCCAGGGTTCTACGCCGACAAAAGATGTTTGTATACGGGTACCCGTTGTGAAAAAAAGCGAAACGACATGTCGTTTGCCAATCTGAAAACCATCTTCTACGGTAATGGATACAGACGTTATCGTTTCTATCTCATTCCCTTTTCCGTCTTTCGTCGTGGTTATCTCCAACCGGAGCGGATTCCCGTCCGTCCCTACAGGCAGCGATGCGGGAAGCAGGATATATCCTTGCGCATCAAGCAGTGCGTCCCCTTCATCCACCTGCGGGAGAAATAATCCGGTTATCCCTTGCACGATCACATTTTTTATTACTTCAGCGGAAGATACATCCGTCAACCGGGGAGACTCATCCGTACAATCGAGCTCCTGACGGGTATGGACTCCCACTGCTTCGATCTTTACGACCTCTCCCCACAGCACCGCCCGGTCGCTATAGCAAACCAACCCGACCTGTGTCAGCAAATGACGAAACAGGCAGATCCTCACAGGAGCATAAGCGGTTGCAGAAAGGCATCCCGTTGCCATGATATCCGTCATCCCGTCTAAAGTAAAAATCACCTTACCTGTTACCGGATCGACCTCATTCTCCTCCGGATAATAACCGTGCAGGCGGATATGGCTTCCATCAGCCGGATAAAACTGGGGTATTTCAAACCGGATCGGACGGTTCCCTCTCCCTCCGCTACGGACGGCTTTGTACAGACTCCACGCACCGTAGGTATTACCTGTTTCATCCTGACGCACAAAACAGATATCCAGATCCGTTTCATAACCGGAATCGATTACAACGCGGGTAGACAAGCCGATCGCCCCTTCCAGGTTGACCACCGTTTCAGGAACTAACTGCGGTGTAGGATTGCTGTCCGAACAGGCGGTGATACCTGAAAGGATAACGACGGTTGCTATGACTATCGGTTTATTCATTCTATTACTATTCGATTTTTTATTATTCTCCGGGGGTTATAATGGAACTTCCGCCATTACCCGGCTGCCAGACGGCAATACCGGCCTCTGCTATGATCGTGCCGTCCTCCGCAAAGGTGAGCGTGATCAGGTGAGATTGTCCCGCCTGTACCCCACCATCAATATTCGTGATAGAAACAGGCAGTGTTTTTACCTCTCCGCCGTAAGTAGCTTTCACTTCCAGGTCGATCGCAGCCACAACCGTTCCCATATCCGCTACCGGATAAAGCATCAGGTAGCCGGTCCGGGGAGTAGCCTGACCGACAACCGAGACAGCCGCCGGACAGTTCTTTACCAATAAACTCTTATTGGCAACACCGGTAGCCGTTAAGCTGGCGCCCGTCGTTTTATCGAGCGAAAGTGTCAATTCTGTGGATATATTTTTTACCATTATAGATGTGACTGCCGTCCATTTGGCAACGGCTTCAGCAGACCCCACACAAACAAATTGCAATTGGGTAAGCAAGTGGTTAAAGGTGAATACTTCGAACGGGGCCGCCAACCATCCCGTCTGTATCTCCGTTGCCATAATATCTTCATCTCCGGTAATCGTATAAACGACACGTAACGGATTGGCCGTCCCTGCTTCCGGAGTCTTGCGGGGATAGTAGCCGATCAGGGCCGACACTCCGTTTGCCGCCAGATAGTTTTGTTCCTGCTCGAAAGTAATCGCTGTATTACCTGCACCACCGGTACGGATGGCATCGATCGACGGTGTATTCCAGTTCATCCCTGCGGGCTGGTTATCGATCCGGGCAAACGACACATTCAGATCTGCGCCATAACCGGCATCTATTACCGCACGGGTAGGTTCTCCGATACCCGCCGTTATGCGGATCGCTTCTTCACTATTTGCCGTCACCGGCTCTTCTGTGTTGGTACAACCCGCCAGAAAAGCAACAGCCAACATACTTGTTACAAAAAATCCATTTGTTCTCATATCATACCAGTGTTTAATTGTTATTCTTTTTCAGGGATCGACAACGCCCGAACCCTCATTTCCTTTTTTCCATTCCGCCAGCAAGACAGTCAAGCCGTTTATTTCGTCGTACTTGACAGTCAGGTCGAGTATCACCGAAAACGTGTTCTCTATGAATGCCTTACCGATCTCCTCCGTAATATCGATCGACGTGAAAACTTCTTTTCCGTCCGCCAGTTCCATGTCCAACAGAAGACAGATCGGACTGCTACCGGCATCCTTTTCCGGCAAGCTGAACAGATTCTGTATCGTGGTATATACTCCGGAAGAGGTTAACTCAGACTCGAATACCATAAAGGCAGATGTACTGGAAAAAGGTTTGCCACTTGAAAGATATACGCCCGGAGATAGACCGGTGAGCCGCCCGGTCAGTTTTTCACATTGAACCACCTCACCCGTCTCTCCGCTTGTGATCTTTATATTCAGCTCCAGCCTGCGAACCAGACTGGCGGGACTTAATTCCCGTACTGCAATTTCTTCGCCCCCAATATCGATTTGTTCACAACCGGTACTGTACAAATTACCCGGTTGTGCGATCAAGACCGGTGACGATTTCAGGGAAGATACCTGCCGGGCCCTCCCACAAGCCCCGTCATATCCGTTTTCCGTCTCTAGCAAAACATTCTCACAGTCGGTATTACAAACAACCACTTTATAATATCCCGACGGAAGTGTTCCTTCATATCCCCAAGCATCCCCACGTCGCACAACGGGACTGCCTGTTCCATCTTTATAGAAATGGTAAGTCATAACCGAAGGCTGTGCTCGGGTTTGCCAATCGAGAAGCAAGCGCACCCTCCCATTTTTCTCCCAGTCTTCATCCGGCGTATGATAGGTACATGCCGCCAAGGCTAGGGCGCCGACCAGGCATATTACCCATTTCTTTATTCTATTGTTTTTATGTTTACCCATATTCCCTCCTTTCCTTATCTGATTTGAAAACGATATACCAAGCTGACATTCAACCCAATCATAAAACCTGTCGACGAAAAACGGGTTTCCAGATAATTCTTATCGTCCATTTTATCATAACGGTATTTCTTTCCCTCCGACACCGAACGATAACCTGCCCGTACCCCAGCCTCCATACAGAAACCTTTCCCGAAAAGAATCAGACAACCAACACTGGCACCTGCCGTCCGGAAACGACCGGTCCGACCATAGAGAATATCCTTATCCGGATCGATCGCACTGCCTCGTATGTCAAAATCGCCGTACTCGCCGAACAATCCGGTATTAAGCCATACAAACTCACCCGGACGCAATGGCCACACACGGGGTTCGATGGAAAAAGAAGAGACAGACCAGTGGTCGCGTACCTTATTCTTATAAGAGAAATCGGAATACATGCCTGATACGGCGATCGACCAACGGTCGGCAAAAAAGTATTCCAGTGCCAGATTCGGCATGAAAGACCCGGTTTCTATCTTTGTTTCACCGGTTCCCAGACGCACCGAAGGGACTACTGTACACCACGGAAGCAGATTGGTTTTAATGGCAAGATATGCAGCTTTGCGTTCCGCTTTCCCTACAACGACTGGCTGTTCCACCAGTGTCGCTCTTGTTTCTTCCGGTACAATTATCTTACGCTCTGTTTTTACCCGCAGGGTATCCGCTACCGATGCCAGCCGGTAATCTTCCAGTTCCGTCCGGTCAAAAAGAGGATCGTCTATACGATACACTTCACGGTCATAACCTCCCTTCTCTCCACGGCGGTACAGGTCGACATAAGGAACGACACCATATCGGTCGATCGCCGCTTTTATCGCAACCGGGTAACGGCTCTCACTGTAATGGATCGAGGTATTGGCAAACCACGGAAGTGGTTTATACACCTCATACACATGCACCCGGTCACGATAACTACCGCTACGGTCGATATAAAAAGCAACACATTCGTGAGGAATATCGAAACGGACCTTCAGATAAGCACGGATACGGTTCGCGCGCAGGGAAGCTTCGTTGATCACCGACTCTTCTTCACCACCGTAAGCATCCACATGCGAAACGATTAAAAGGTGGGAGTTGCCTTTCAGCAAACGGTTGCGGGAAGCATCGAGTAATCGCCCCATCCGTTCCAGTTGGTAAGCATTGTCGCCATAGTCTGCCAGGAACATATCGCTGTTCTCTTTAAAAGAAAATAAAAAGGACTCCGCCTTATGATAAGTCGTTGTCTGCGCAGTCATACCAGTTTCTAGCAAACAGTAAACCAGCAACAGAAAAATCCGTTTCAACGGGATTTGACAATATGGTATTTTTATCCTATACATATATTATATCAATACTAGCCTTTGATTATCCGTTCGACCTCTAAATAGCTTCCTTATTTATATAATAAGGGAAAGGATAAAAAGCACCTCGGTTTTAAGGGGGATTTAATGAGTTTTGCCCCTGGGATATTTTGGATTGATGTCTTATTTCAATATTTTGTGGAGTAAAAACATGTAAAAATGATAACAGTTTTTTTCAAACGGATATTAATAAGACAGCAGTCTTCACCCGCCTTATGTCTTATTCTTTGAAAATTATGATTTAAAGGTCACAAGCAGGAAACTAGGTTAATTAATACAAATTCTATATGTTTTTTTTAGGATTTTACTCAAAAGCTTTGTTTTTCCACAAGATTCTTCCTATGTTTGCAGAGCATTCAAACTCTTTTGCGAAATCCACAAGTTGTAAAGGCTTGGATATGAAACAAAAAGAGAGGGAATTACCTTATTATATAAATAAGGATAATTTATGCAGCCATCAGTTCCTTCACACCTTCAGAAACCCTTTTATTTGCTTCTCCTACTTTACCTGCATCAAAAGCAGACAAGTAAATGCGTGTCATTTTCTCGGAAGAATGCCCCAGGGCTTGGCTGATAATAGCGATCGGTATCCCCAGATGATAAGCCGCAGATGCCCAGCTATGGCGAAAAACATACGTCGTCAATTTTGCAGATAAACCCAATAAGACCTGCACATCTGCCAGATATTGATTTTCCTGTGCCAGACATTGTTTATACTGTTCATGTGTGGCTCCCTCCTGTAACACAGGAAAAAGATATTTGGAACCCGCCCGCCTGTAACGATCGATCAGTAACTGCATAGGCTCCGAAACATCCATCTCGATCAGTGCACCTGTTTTTTGCCGGCGATACGACAACACTTTTCCTTCTTCAACCAGGTTCTCCCCTCCTAGACGAACGATATCCGCAAAAGGCATACCGCAAGCCAAAAAAGAAAACAGGGCCATATCCACCGCCAGCTTTTTCTCCGGTTCCTCTTCCAGATCAAGTGCAGCCATCTGCTTAATCACTTCCACCGGAACTGCCCGTTTAACAGTCTCCTCCCGTTGCAACTGCATCCCCTCGAACGGCCGTTCCTCAGGCCGCCCTTTCCAACCCCGGCAAGCACGGTTGTACATCGCCCGCAAGTTACTAATATAACTATTCACCGAATTCACACGCAGTTTCTTTCCCTTCAAATACAAGACAAACTCCTGTACAACATCCTGCGTCACATCCCCCAGCAACCCGCTCTTTCCTCCCTCACGAATGAATGCTGCAAAATGATTTCGGGTAGCACGATACAGATCGGCCGTACTTTCATCCCCGTTACTGCGCTTCTGGTTTTCCTGCTCGAGCATCAGTATGCAAAAATCTTTATTTCTCATAACTTATTCCTTCTTTATCGTTATTAATCAAAAAGATAAAGATAAACATTCCCAGCTTGCAGATTGTTCGGTTTTCGCAGTTTCCGCTAACGGCAGCATCTCTAAAAAAGCATGTTTTAGAAAGAAAACCACATCTTTCACCATCATTTCCTACCCTCATTTCCACCCTTACACAAATTCATTACAATGATTCTTCCCGATCATCATAATGCCTTGGGGAAGTCATCACAATGACTTCATGCACTTATCACAATGAATTGGACTGATCATTACAATGAAATTTTTAACATTGCAGAATATTAGGAAATTTACTTCGTGATTATCTCATAAAACGGGGGTAATACACCTTTCAGAAAGCTGGAAGGTATTTCCGGACAGCTTGTTTCCATGTAACAGATTGCAGCAAGTTTTGTCCTATCTCTGTCACCCACTCTAAAAACATTGCGATGATTGTATTTGCAGCTATCCAAATGTCAGCTCCAAAAAGAAAATCCCCTCAATCTGTCATTATTAAACTCCAGATTGAGGGGATAAATGTTTTTGAACTGTCCTTTACCTCTATATATAGCAAAGAAAGAGTATATGAATTAACAGAATGTCAAAAGGATATAAATTCTGGTTCTTCAATCAATAGATAAGAAATTCTCATTAAGAAGATGAGATAAAGTCGTATTCTTCTATAAAACAGCAATTTAACTAGTCACAAATAGACAATAGGTAATGATTTAGAAACGAGCGAACTACTTTAGTTAGCTATGTTTTTCCATCGCTTCAAATAACTTCTTACAAAGATAGAGTATCTTCAATAAACTAACAAATATTCAGTCTGATTTTATTTTTCACTGTGATTACTATGAAAAAACACATAAGTATATTATTCAATAGGAAGGCACATATAGACTTTATAGGGTTCTGAAAACAGGTCATTATCTTTTGCTTCATACATTTCATAAAGATAGGCATCACGAAATTTATAACCTTTATTCATTACGGTTAAATACATTGTATTCCACGCTTTATCATATTCCGAACCGAGTAGTTCAAAATAACCAACCAAATATTTTCCTTCAGAAATCGTTAGCTTTCCAATTTTCCCTTTTACCTTAATATTGTTAGACATAGTAATACCTACACTTTGACGATTTTTTTCTAATTTAGTAACAGCAGAATCATCGTGATAGATAGTGAATAGCCTACAATCAGAAACATCTAATACTTGGTTCTGTTTTGCCCAATCAAAAAGGGTGATATAAGCATTCTCTATTTCATAGAAGTCACCAATATAAGATATATAGGCAACATTAAAATTAGGCATCCACTTTATTTGAATGTTTGCATTTTGAATGAAAGAAATCTTTTCAAGTATAGAGGAAGCAGGTTGTTGATGCTTTATAGTACTTTCGGTTCTCTCTATCAATTTTCCTAAAGAATTATAGAACTGTTTATTACTGGAAAACACAGCCTTTTCTTTCTTGCGGAATTCATGAGCTGTCATACTGAAAGACTTTCTAAATGCACGGCTAAATGATGTTTGATTAGTAAAGCCACATTTATAGGCTATTTCTACAATTGGAATATTTTTATCTTCTTGAAGTAACTTTGCAGCCTTCTCCGTTCGTAGCCTTAAAACAAAATCAGCAAGTGTTTCCCCTATCAAAGCTGTGAATATTCGATGGAAATGAAAAGGAGAAAAATTTGCATGGCGAGATACAACGTCAAGACTCAACACTTTATCTAAGTTTTTCTCTATGTAGAGAATTACAGAGTTTATTCTTGACAAGTAGTCTTCTGCACTTTTTTCCAAATTACTCATACATTTATAATATAGCCATAAAGTTAGCAAGAAATGTAAAATGTAGCAATAAAGAGATGCCTATATTTACATATTAATAAGACTTAAGGCAGTATGAAGCAATTTGAGAAAATAATAATATTCTATTTTTCAGGAACAGGGAATGCCCGAATGATAGCTTCATGTTTTTCAAAGTGTGCTTTGGAGAATAAAGTACGCTGTCAGATTATTAATATTGCTTCAAAAGATGAACTGCATTTGAAAGGTATAGATTCTGAATCTCTTATTGTTTTCATATCTCCCATACATGGGTTTAATTATCCGAAAATCACATTAGATTTTATTTGTAGTTTTCCAAAGGGAGATAATCAAGTAGTGTTAATGAACACCAGAGCAGGAATGAAAGTCGGCAAAATGATTACTCCGGGATTAACGGGTATTGCGTTCTTTCTATCCTCACTCATCCTAAAGAAAAAGGGATATAACATCATCGGGCAAATACCTTTTGATATGCCATCCAATTGGCTGTCAATACACCCTGCACTCCACAAAGAACCTATCAGATTTATTTATAAGAAGAATTATAATTACATGAAAAGCCATTTTGAGAAACTACATACAGGAAAAACAGACTTTGCTTCTAACAAGGATATAATACAGGATTTATTAATATCTCCTATTGCTTTGGCATACTATATAGTTGGTAGATATTTTTTTGCAAAATCTTTTTATGCATCAAGCAAATGCGATAATTGTAATCTTTGCATTAGACAATGCCCTGTCCAAGCAATCAGAATGATTAATGCCCGTCCGTTTTGGAACTTGAAGTGTGAAAGTTGTATGAAGTGTATGAATAACTGTCCTTTGCGAGCAATAGAAACAACACATGGTTTATGGCTCGTTATTATAGTTTTGACATTAACCGTATGTACATTTTTATTCCAATACTTATTACCTAATGCATATTGGATAATAAGATTTTTAGTTTTCAATCTAATATTATTTATTTTTTTATTGGTTTTATATCATGTACAGCATTGGATATTAAGAAATAAGTTCATAGCGAAAGTAATTTCATTAACTTCTCTGAGATATTATAAATTCTGGAGAAGATATAAAGCAAATCAAAATCATACAGCGCAGTAAAGTTCTATTCAATATTAACAAATAAAACTCAAATGCTTATAAAAGACAACTTCATAATAGACTGATAATTAGTTATTTGTATTTAATATATAGAAGAATCAATACCGGACTCCTCTATTTTAATTTCTCTATTCTGCCGAACTTTGCTTCATCAATCGGTTGAGAACAATAATGTTAAACTAAAAATTGAAGCAAAATGTATGTAGATAATGAAAATTTCGATAAGTGGATGGAACTGTTATCAAAGAAGCTCACCGAAGTAGGGCAAGACCTGAAATCACTTATCAATACCGACAAGGTAATGAATGAGAACGACAAACTTTTAAGATAATCAGGATTTAGCTTTTCTGCTGAAAGTATCTTTCCGAACCTTGCAAAGGTATCGGGCAAGTGGTAAACTCCCTTATTTTACGATAAGCCATAAGACCTATTACCGTGCCGCCGATATTCGGGCATTTGTTCAAGAAAATGCAGATTGTAGGACCTATGAACGTATAGCCCGATTGGGTTTTAGTAAAAAACGGATAGGACACGGAACGGACTTTATCCGATTTCTAACTGAAGTAGCCCGAAAGTATAGTTTCAACCATATCGACATCGAGTGTGCCAATACTAAAAGCAGCGCACTTGCTGAGAAGTTGGCCTTTTATTCCATAGATGGCGAGAACTACGCCATAGCAGCAACCAATCTAATCTTTTGTTTTTTCAATGGAATAATTTCAATTAATCCTTTCTTTCTCTGAACACAAAGGTATATTCCAAGAATAAAACAGCAACACCAAGCCCTACGGGTTTTGATAAATTTCTTCCTTTTTCGTTCCTCAAAAGAGTAAATTTATCAAAAGTACTCCTTATTCATTCTCTCCATATATGAGATGTTTATCAGAGAAAAAAATATGTTGGTTGGGGTTGACTCTTTGTGATTAGTTTGGACTGGCAAATTTTTTTTCGTTGCATTTCTGGCTGTTTATCAAAAGTTTGTTACTTTTGCGAAGTAAATAAACTTAAATATAAAAAACATTATGAAGCATATTCTTCTTCAGAAAGCACTTACGTACAAAAAAAGAGAAAAAATAACCGCACCTACAGGTTATGAATTTGATTGCTTTTTAGGTGCATGGATTTCAGTTTCCGATAAGTCATTACTGGTAAATCACAAAGACTTCCCAGGATATGGAACTAAAAAAAATGACATTGAAACAGGTGAGGATATGAAAGGACAATAAAATGATTCATCCAAATATTTTAATTATCTCAAGTCTGTATGATTTCTCTACAGACTTGGTTTGTGCCGAATTAAATGCATTAGGAGCTTGCTATTTAAGAGTTAATAGAGATCAATTCAAAACATATGATATAGTTTTCGACCCTATCAGGGTAGAACTATTCATTGATATTAAGGATGTTAAGTTTCAGATAGAAGAGAAATCGTTGAAAACCATTTATTATAGAGCACCAACTTTTCTTAGGGAAATATTTGTTTCTGATATAACAGAAGAGGAGCAATTAGAACAAACCCAATGGGCTGCTTTTTTGCGTTCATTGATTGTGTTTAATAAAGCAACATGGTATAATAATCCTTCTGATACATATAAGGCGGAAATAAAATCTTATCAACTCAACATCGCATCTAAAATAGGGTTTCTTGTTCCAGATACTATTATAACCAATTATGTAAATTCTACAAATTACGAGTACAAGAGAGCTGCAATAAAATCAATTGATACAGCATTAGTTAGTAGTAAAGGTAAAGAAGGATTCGTATATACGAATATTTATCCTGTTGAGGAACTAACAAATGCTCATTATACTTCTCCCTTTTTTATCCAAGAAGCACTACTTCCTAAGGTTGATATTAGAGTCACTGTAGTAAAGGACTATGTTATAGGCATTGACATTCGAGGGCATGAATTTCTTGATGAAGATTGGCGAAAATATAAATATCATTTGACTTACAACTTAATATCACTACCTAAGGAAATAGAATCTAAGTGTATTAGGTTATTAGAAGAATTAAATCTGAATTTTGGTGCTATTGATTTGGTATTAGTAGATGATAGATATTATTTCATAGAAATCAACCCTACAGGGGAATGGTCGTGGTTACAACAAAGCACTGGTTACAAATTTGACGCTTTAATCGCTGAACATCTTACTAAATATGTATAAAATAGTTGACATCCTATTCCCTTTGTGGAGAGCTGATAAATATATTGACAAAAAAATAAAAGAGATAACTTTTGATTATTCTGTTGATATATTGAAATCTGTAGACAAGAAAAAGTATTTTGAAATATTAGAAAAAGAATTAAAGGCTCAATTGGAGCGAAAAAAAGGAATAGAAGATAAAGCTAAATCAATATTGTTTGCTATTACTTTGACTGTGACAATATTAATATTCTCTTTAAACTCTTTAAAATTAAGTTACAATAATTGGTTTGACTATATTCCTTTATCTATTTTAATAATTTCTGTTTTTTGTTTGATAACAAGTGCATGTTTATCATTAAAAGCTTTAGAATTAAAAGAGTATAATTATCTATTTATTATAAAAGATGATGATAGCTTGCAAAAAATAGAACTAAATATCAAAGATGATGAAACATCTCTAATTGATGCAATAAAAACAAAAGCACTTAATGACCTTCGCATTACTAAGATAGGGAACTATGTGAATATTGCATATTCATCAATAAGAAATGGAATCATAGGCTTTGCTCTTGTATTGATAATTTTAATGCTTCATTCATTCTTCAATCCGCCACAAAAGATATTACCACATCCATTAAAAGGCACAATTGAAACGTCTATTAATGATTCTACAACGATTAAATCAAATATAGATTTGAAATTTAACAATTGAATCAGGTGCAATTATACAAAATGATTGCGTATAAATGCACTTGCCTTTGTAGAAAATAAAAACAAAAAACGGGGGAATTAAATATGAAAATTGAAGAAATTAAACCAGAAGATAGATTAGGTAAAGAGTATACAGAACATTCAATATTTGAACAATTGAAGTATTACTCAGGATTCTATGATTCTCTATCATTTTCAATAATGAGATGGTCTTCAATGGGGACAAAAGCTATTTTAAACCTTGATACATATACCTATTCTTCCATCAAAGGAACTATTAACTCTATTACTGAAATATTATCAAAGGGAAGAATAAACGACGCATATGCATTACTCAGAAAATATTATGATTCAACAATTATCAATGTATACACAAATCTATACTTAATGGATAACTTTAGTATTGATAATTTTATAGTTGAAAAAATAGACAATTGGCGACAAGGAACAGATACAATACCTGAATATAGGGTAATATCAAAATATATTAAAGAATCTCCAAAACTCGTTTCAATAAATAATTTGCTTAATGTAGATGATAGATATAAAAAGATTAGGGATAGATGCAATAACAATACCCACTATAATTTTTACAGTAATATACTTTTGAATGACAATCAAATACATAATCCAAATAGAATTAAATGGTTAAATGTTTTTTCTAAAGATATTGAAGCCATCTTCATTCAACACATTGCTTATGTTTTTTATCTCAATGAACATTACATGATGTCAAGTGATTATATAGATTGCTTGGATATAGGTATGCAACCAGAGGAGGGATCTCAATATTGGGTTGCTTCTTTTGTTCAAGAAGTATTTGATAAAATAATAAAAATAAAAAGAAATGATATTGCAGAGGAATTAAGAAAAAGTACTACAATGCAACTTATGTAAGCAATATAAAAAAGCTATTCTCTTTTATGCTTTGAAAAAGAATAGCTTTTTAATGCTCTATTTATTATAATTTGTATTGACTACCTGCCAACCGATAACAATCCTCAATCTTTTGGGATAACCGTTGTATATCTTCCTCTATTTTCGCCCCTGTTATCTCTGCATAAATCTGAGTAGTTTTTATATTTCGATGCCCCATCATTTGGCTAAGTATTTCTATTGTAACGCCTTGCGTCAGACAAATGGACGTTCCGAAACTATGGCGGCTTTGATGATAAGTGAGAGACTTGTTTATATCACATATTTCGACAATATATTTGAGATTTATATCAACAATTGAATATCCGGGAACAGAAAAGATTTTTTCGCAAACCCTATCCTTTTTGTACTTCTCGATGATTTGCAGAGGTATATCTAACAACGTTATACGGGATATTGTACGTCGGCAAATGCTAATCCACAGAAAGAGGAGAAAACAAACAAATCACGGATAAGTGTACGGTTCGGGGAATCAAACGTAGCGTTCATTATCTTTTACAGTTCCTCGCTCGTTAGGGTGCGGTGTTCGCTTCGTCCCCCGTTCAGGTTTATACTCCGTAAATAGGTCACGGGTAATAAATCCCTTGTTTAGAGCAATGCGAACTACTTTTCTGAACGGAATAATGTAACCTAATATAGTATTTGGTTTCATTTTCAAATCTACCCGTAGATAAAAATCATAGGCTTCGATAAAAGAGAATGTCAGTTGATTAAACGACATATCCCGAACATGATATTTCTTTTGCAGGAAGTCAGCCAAATGACTGTAAGCATTACAATAACCTTTGTAGGTTCTTTTCACTCTGCCTATTCCGATACGTTTACCGTAAACCTCGTTATGTTCCGCAAATACTTTCAGCAGGGTTTCCTGTGTTGTGGCAATGCCTTGAAAGGCGTTTTTCAATTCTTCGGCTGTTACACTCCCCCGATTGGTTAGATACTCTTTGAAACGGGCGTTAATGCTTAGATTGATTTTATCAATCTGACGGTTTACTTGTAAAGCGTGACTACCCTTTCCATTCATTCGCCCTGCTTTGACATCCCATTTTGATGGTTCGGCTTCTATCTTTGCCGAAAACTGCTCCATCGACCGCCCGATGGTAATGCACCCCATTACAGAACATAGCCCACTGGCATTTACTTGATTCTTTTTGAGGTAGAATAACACTTTTAATTCTTCTTTCATGCGCTCACTTTTAATTAGTTACCAAATTATTACTTAAGTGAGTTACTTGAAAAATGGAAACTACAGCCAAAGAAAGCCACCTACAGACAAATGAAGTAATGCTTCTTTCAGTTTTGTCAATCAGCCCTAAAATCCGTTGTTCTGCCTTGTCGCTCCTAATGAAAAGTAGGTAATGACTTAGTAACGGAACTCAGACCTTTTCTGTCTGTTCTTGACATTTCGCCCTGTCTTACCATTATGCCACCAAAAGACATAAAATACTAACAAATAAACAGTTGCTTCGTTTGTCATTTTCTGTCCTATCAACTATTGATGTTCATCAAAAAAATGCGTTTATTTCATATTTCTCTATCTAACATTTATTCAATAAACTGCAAAAATTATTTCAAAGATACGATTTATCATAGTTTTATACATCTCACTATTTAAAATCAAAGTTCGAAAGTAAGAATCACAAAATTAAAAGCAAGAAATAGCAAAATTAAAATTGCTTTCATATTTACTTTTGCAGATATATAGTGAAAATTAATGCCAAAAAGAGACAAAAGTGGTGAGGTGCACAAAGAAATAGTCAAAAGAATGACAGACTATATTCTGAATAATCTGCATGAGGCTTTAGATTTAAAGCAGCTTGCGGATAATGCCAGCCTGTCTTGTTTTCATTTTCACAGGATTTTCACTCAGCTTAAAGGCGAAACTCTGCATAATTTTATAAGGCGTTGCCGTGCAGAGAAAGCAGCGAAACTAATCTTATCACAACAAAACCTATATCTGCATGAAATTGCTTATGAATGCGGTTTTTCTACACAGTCTTTATTTGTAAGAACGTTTAGAAAATTTTATGGAATATCGCCACATGAATTTAGGAAAACAATTAAAACAGTATAGAATATAGTGTATTTAGATTTAGAAGGAACACACTACGAAATTGGTCAGGAGTTAGGCAATTTCTTTCAGGAACAGAAAACAACTTTCCCAATCAAACTAAACAAATGGCAGAAAGAACGGGGAGTTGAAAGCTTGCAACTTCTCGAAAAATTCTTCCCCGAAGCTGTTGACGAAATAAAAGGCATAACAGAAACCATAAATTACGATTATGAACTTTTCGGTGCATGGCTAATGACTATGGGATGTTGCCTGATAATGAGAGAAAACCACAATGTAGAAGTCAGAGGTTGTACGGCATTTTGTTTTACCGATAATGACAAGATATATTACGGACGGGATAACGACCTTCCGCCATACCTGAAAGAGGTCAGCAAAAGTATATACTACCGCCCCATTGGCAAAAATCGATTTTTGCTAAATACGTCTTCTTTCACAAATGGAGAGGAAGGTATCAACGAACACGGACTTGTCGCAGCCATGACATTTGTTGTTCCACATAAGGAAGAAGTAAAATCAGGTTTCAACTCCGTATTCTTGGTGCGCTACCTATTGGAAAACTGTTCAACAGTACAAAAAAGTATCGAAGCGTTGAAAAAATTGCCAATTGCTTCAAGTTGTAACATTCTTTTGGCGGATAAGTCAAAAAAAATGTTAGTTGCCGAATGCTCCCCGTTTGAGATAAATCTGCGTCAACCCGAAACGAATACTAAAGGAGAAAAATTTATTGTGACAGTAAATCATTTTACTTCTCCCCAAATGCAGAAGTATGACAGGAGTAAGCAAAATTTATATTCTTCAAAAGTGAGGTATGAAACAGCTTATAAAGCCCTTAATAAAGCTGATTACGATAATACCATTCTGTATGCCAAGAATCTTTTAAGCGGGAAATACGGCTTTATGTGCCAATACCGTAAAGTCAAATTTGAAACAATTTGGTCAACGATATTCGACATAGTGAATCTCAATATGTTTTTGGCAGAAGGTAATCCTGAATATATAGAATATCAGGAAAGACAATTACCTATACAAATAATACAATGATTTCCTATCCTTAGAATAATAGTTCGTTTTATTTAATCGGCAGGATAACCGAACGCACGCATCTCATCAAGAGATCGTAAATCACCCCCTACCAAAAATGATATTTTTGGTAGATACTTTTTTCATGGAGATCAATTTTTCTCCGAACTTAGGAATAGTTTCATCAATAATCTGAGCTGATAAAAATACAGTCAGAATGGAAAGCAAGAAAATACTTAATAATTTTCTCATGGCAATTTCACGATTTTTTTTCTACATAATTGGATAAGTAATCAACTTTACTATCCAATAAGTCAAGCAGTATCTTCAAATCACAGCGAGTAGATATATCAATATCATCCATTTCGCCTTTTTCTACTTTTTTCGCTAACTCTTTCATAAACTTCTCTTTTTCAAGATGTAGTCTTAATGGAAGAACTTTACCATCATATACAAAATCCTCTTCAAAAAAAATAATCCATTCCTTTCTCCGGTAACTGTAAATTTGGCATCATTACCTCTACTATCAGTTTGTACGATTGTTAATACAGTTTTGTTCATACCTTTATAATTTATCTTTATTTACCTATCTTAATATATGTTGTGAATATTTGTTGATAAGACAAACTGTCAAGCAATATGCCAAAGAAGCCTTGTCTTTTATGCTAAATTGTCAGTATTTATGTTTGGCATATAGTTTGTTTTTGAAGATAGTAGGATATTTGTCCTTATTGGTGACTACAGACACTAACCCATGAGGGATTGTAGCAGGCTTTTATAGATTCTTCCCCTGTAATCTGAAGATAAGCGAACGTTTTTCATATTTATTAATAAATCAAAGTCATTTTATGGGAAATGAAAAGAAGGTGACAAGCTCTAAAGCTGCCACTGCTGCTTCAAAAGTTCTTCGTGACGGAAGAACCAGTAAAGCTAGCAAGACAGCAGCAGGAAGTGCATTGTCACAAAAACCACCAAAGAAGAGCAAATAGTCTCTTCAAATAAGGTCTGCTCTACCTTTTTTACTGAGCGGCTGAAGCAAACCGGCCATGAGTTTGCATAGTGTTAATTCATAATCGTAATTATCTATGATGCAACGATACGCAAATTTGAGAGGAAACTCTCCTGTCGTAGGCTATGAGATCGAACCAACTCGTATTACAGTGTGGTTCAAAGGTAACAAACCGTATTCTTATAGCTACGCAAGCGCAGGTGCAGATAACGTGGAAAGAATGAAAGAGCTTGCTCGTGGTGGATCAGGACTCAGTGCATTCATTACACGAAATGTTCGTTATGACTACGAATAATCTCAGCATTGTGCATACACAACCTCTGTAAAGATATTATTTACAGAGGTTTCTTTTTTATATAACTTTGTAGGATATAAAAACGTTCATCCGACAAAAATTATATATTTAGAAATTAATATAATGTATATGTAACGGTATAAATATAAGTTTAGTATATGTAAGGTTACTTTTTATTTAGAAAAATAGGGAGTTATCGTATATAATTACCATAATTAATTATGGCCGAATCTCATGCGGCTATGCAGTTACTCACTCAAATTTGCGGTCAACATGTTTTGTCTGAATGATAAGATGGTCTACATCGTCCGTTTAGGTGACGTATTCATCTTCATAAACCGACAGCGGACAACGATGAAGCTTCTGCATACTGAAGATGGAGGCCTTCCCCTGTATATAAAAAGGTTGGAGGAAGAAACCTTCCACTTGCCCAAATATGATCAGAAAAGCAAATCATATCCCATGGAGTGGCGTGACCTGTCATGATGGGATTTTTATTCTGTTAATGAATCAACAAACTCTCCAAACCTCAAAATTTTTTCACTATTTGCTTTATTGAAAAGCAGGTGTTCAAAATCCTTTTGCTTCTTCTTCAAATCAACTGTTTTCAGTAATTCGGCTGTCACCAGCTTGAATTCCTGCAAATTATGTACTCCGCAACGCTTTGATAAAAAAACGTAATCCGGTTTGGATTGAGCCAATAGAAACATCAGGTCATAAAAATCACGCCCTTTGGCGCGAGCTAACATAGCTGAAATTTTCATGCTACACAATACACCGTCGGAAGGAACGGGAAACGGGAAAAAGAATCCGCAACCTTTGATATTAGTTATAACCGGAGAGTAAACGATTCCTTGATCTTGACTTTCAATCTTTATCAAAAAACGCTCTTCCTTATGTCCGCTCAACCCCAAGTCAAATAACAATTCAGGAAAATGGATATTCCGTCTGAATGCTGTCAATTTTGGATTTTCCTTATCCTTCACTTCTACTTGCAATCCTGAACGCTTCAAAAACTGGATAACTCCGTTTGTCATTTCTATAAATTCGTCTTTCGATAGGTCTTTACAGTCGAAATCCAAATCTTCGGAGAAACGGTCTATCCCTTTTACCAAACGCAGATTTGTTCCACCGATAAAAGCCATCTTTTGGATGTTTGGAGTAGAAGAAAGGTAATCCAGAATCATCAACTGTAAATACTCTTTCAGTATGTGTTTATCAAAGCTCGAATAGTCACGAATTTGAGCTGGAAAATAATTCCTTATCTGTTCAATCTGTATCATAAATCGTAAGTTTTAAAAAGTAACTTTACCCGATAGTCTAATGCCTTGCTTTGAAATTTAGCACAGTAATCCATCAGTAAATCCTTATTCAAATCATCCTCCAAATAATTTTCATCCAAGCGTAATTCTTCCAATTCCTGCCCACTATCGTAGAATGGATAAAGATATAGTAAATCGAGCAATGCTTTTTCGGGTGTGGCAAACTGTATGATACGGTTGTTTGCCATAGGCTTTAAGTCGTACCCAAATAGCAAATTTTCCTTAACATTCTTATAAGAGTATTCACCGAAGTCATTGGCGAAAGATGCCGTTTTGAGCGATGTAACACTGGTAATCTGTACCACCGCCTCCGGTATCATCCCGTAAAACGATAATGCAGTATGCAGGCTGATATAAGACGGACGGTAAATCCGATTGGCAAAATAATGAGAATAATCCGGCTTGCCTCTATATTCTGAAAAAGCAAAATACCCCTGTCGCAACCGGACAAGATACCCTTTCTTAACCCAGCGGGTAAGATTATTCCGGTCGAAATCCGGCTGCCATGCATATACCTGATAGATATTGAAGCACGCCAAATCAAATAGCTGATTCTTAAATTCCAGAAAGGTCATTTTCTTTTTTTATTTCTATTATGCTGCAAATATAATGCATTTCAGAAACAAAAACAAAATTTCTCATCATTCTGCTCGTGATTTAACACGATCGTTATTGTAAATATATTATATTTTCTTGTTATTACAAACTTAACTGCCATTTGTCGTGATTGGTAGTAGCAGGAACATTGTTTAGTGTCACCATTTCATCCTACTGCTATTTTGTTTTACACACAAAACAAAAATACATACTTATTATTTTATCAACAGAACAAAATTCCCCCTGTTCTAATGTTGGTATGTTTTAAAGATTAACAACAAGACAGCAACACCGGACAACCTTTCCGGATATATCTTCTCTATATTTGCATGATATAATTCGAATAGTTAATTATGGAGTTGGAAATAGAAAAGAGATACTGCCAAAGTTGCGGAATGCCATTAGATATAAATCAAGAAGAACTTCTTGGGACTAATGGCGATCAAACGAAATGTGATGAATATTGTGTCTACTGTTATCAAAATGGGCAATACACAGTGGATTATTCAATGAAAAAAGTAATTGATGTATGGGTTGAGAATACTGATCTTTTCAATAATCATCTCCATACCCAATATACACCGAATGAACTTCGAACTGTTCTTAACAAAAGACTACCTACCCTTAAACGATGGAAGCAAAAGATTGACACTGAAAATATTTATCATGAAATAATAAATCGGATAAAGGTTTATATCAACAGCCATTTGTTTGATATGCTCAATACCGAACAATTATCCAAAATTGCCGGACTATCAAAGTTCCATTTCCTGCGTATATTTAAAGAGTACACCGGCGAAAGCATAGGAGTTTATATCCAGCGTATACGTTTAGAATATATCGCACATCTACTTTTGACAGCAAACCTTTCTCTGAACAACATCGTGCTGCAAACTAACTATCAAACCAAACATAGCCTATCCAAAACGTTTAAGAAACACTTTGGGTTGTCTCCATCAGATTATAAACAGCAATACAAACAACAGCCCTATAATGAAGCGCCCATACTTTCAGAAAAAAGATTACCTCAAATTAAGAAGATTAGTAGTTTAAGTATGATTTATAGAACCATTGATAATACGTGTTCTACGATGAAAGCCTATAAAGATATATGGAAAGAGCTACTATCTTTTGCAGAAAGCAATATTACAAAAAGTCCTGAAAACAGATTTATAAGCGTGAGTATGGATGACCCGCTTATTACAGTTTATAGCAATTGCCGCTTTCTTATCGGACTTACTGTTAATCAAAAAGTGAAGGCAAAAGGCAAATTCGGAATGATGGAAATACCTGCCGGACATTATGCGGTATTCAAATATGAAGGCGATTATTCCTCTTTACCCGATTTATATAGATACATTTACTTAACATGGCTTCCACAGAGTGAATATCGACAGAAAAACACATTAAGTTTCGAGTTATATATTAAGACTCCGATAGAGGAAGACTATAATAACCTATTGACAGAAATATATATTCCTATTGAAAAAATAATAAAGAAATAATACCATGAAAGAATTACCGGAAAATCAAACATTAGCGAAACAGATCGATGTTGCCTTAAAAGGTAGAGTTATCACAGAAGTATTCAATGCCACAAAATATCATAAGAATACATTCTATTATGGCGATCCCCTCACTTATGGCAAACTACTTACCGGAAGAGAAATCAAATCTTCCGAAAGTTTTGGTATGTATGTAGATATAATATTGGATAAAGGCACAAAAATAAGTTTCGGAGATGGAACAAACCTGAAATACGGTACAATATCGGGCAAGATGCCGGATAATTATCAACTATTGCTTACGCTTAATGATAATACCTATCTTGCTTTTACCGTAGGTATGTTTGGAGTGATAGCTGCATATACCGGAATATATGACGAAGTATATTACAAGAAAAGTGCAGAAAGCATCTCTCCGCTAAATAGTGAATTCAATGACTCCTATTTTGAGAAGCTATTTATTGGTTTAAAGCCTAAATTATCAGTTAAAATGCTGTTGGCTGCAGAACAACGCATTCCCGGTTTGGGAAACGGAGTCTTGCAAGACATACTGTTCAATGCAAAAATTAATCCTAAAAGGGAAATAAGTTCATTGACAGATACCGATAAATCGGCCTTATTGCAATCGATCAAAACGACCTTAAAGAGTATGGTTCTTCAAGGCGGAAGAGATACTGAAACAGACCTGTTCGACAAACATGGGAACTATAAAACCATTTTGTCAAGAAATACATTGAATAATCCATGTCCAAGATGTGGCAATCCTATTATTAAAGATACATCTAACGGCGGCGGAGCCGTTTACTACTGTCCTACTTGCCAAAAAATATAAAATATGGATTCAAATATAATACAGTGCAAGAATCCGAAGACACCTGCACCATAAATATAAAATCAGGAATCAGCCTTGCGCCTCTTCACTTCTTCCACGAGCTTTGTAAAAGATTTTTCCTTTTTACGTTTCTCATGCTCGGAAGCGGAGAAATGCCAGGCTTCACGCTTTAGTTTCAGATAGCTTTCATACACTTTGGTATCTAGCGAACCTCCTGCGACTGCTTCCAGAACAGCACAACCGGGTTCGTTGGTATGTGTGCAATCCTTGAAACGGCACGATTCTGCATAGTTGGAGATTTCCAACATTTCGGCTAATGAATCGGGATTATCTACAGTCAATCCAAACTCACGGATACCCGGAGTATCGATTAAAACACCTGAGCCGTCCATCAAAACCATTTCCCGCCGGGTGGAAGTATGCCGCCCTTTTCCGGTGGACTGGCTTATATCCGACGTCAGCAGCACCGACCTTTCACAAAGTGCATTAACAAGAGAACTCTTCCCTACCCCCGAAGAACCAACAAAGACAACCGTTTCGCCTTCCGATATGGAATCCCGTAACCGGGAGACCGTTTCAGGCTGATGGATACTTGTGAAGAACACCGGCATCCTACGGGTAAGATGCCTGATTGCTTCCTCTGTCTCCTGCTTATCAAAAGGCAAATCTGCCTTATTGAGTATCAATACGGGATGGATGTTTTCTTCCAATATCTGAACCATGAAACGTTCCACCCTGCGCATATTGAAATTATCATCGAGACTCTGCACGATAAACGCCTTGTCAACATACGAAGCAATTGCCTGTTTTCCGGCTACCGTTCCATTTCTCTTGCGGTATAAAGTCCGTTCACGAGGCAACATACCGACGATAATGCCTTTGCTATCGTCGAATGGTTGAAACAGTACCCAGTCACCTGTACAGGGCAGTTCAAAGTCAGATTTCCCATACATCATATTTCCCGTCAACTCGCATTGGTACAGTCCGTTATCGGATACAACCTCGTAACAGGTACGATGCACGATGGCTATCCGTCCGTGAGACAAAGTATTATATGCCGATTCTTGTTTTAGTTGGTTCAACCGGTCGTTCCAACCATACATATTTAAACGAATCATAGCGTTATCTTTTTAGCGATATAAAATACATAGCCGTAAAACCCTTTATACTTGCGGTATAACTCCTCTTCGTGATGTGACATCGCGACAAGTTCTTCGGCGGTTTTATTTCCCGGATATTTGGCCAGAAACTTTTCCCGGGCTTCAACTAACGGTGCAAAATAATGCTCTGTCCAGCAAGTTTCGGGTAAAATAAAAGAAGCGACAGGAAGATACCCGGCCTTTTGTATCAGGGCAACCTGATTGGGTATCGTATCTATTTGCGGATAAGCTTCCATCCAGAAATCATGAATCTCTGCCGGACGTTCTTCAGTAAACCAGGCGCTTTCAGAAACGGCGATATATCCTCCTGTTTTCAGATATTTGCGCCATTCGTTCAGTCCGCATTCAAAGCCTATATTATAAATGGCTCCTTCCGACCAGATCAGGTCTAACTCTCCCTCTCCGAAAGGAAGGTTGTCCATCGAACCGACGATTCCCTTCACTCTATCCTGAAGATTCAGCCCTCTGGCATTCCTGTTGAACCTGTCGATGAATCCCGGAAAAAAGTCAAGACCGGTAATATGTCCTGGTGCATGCTGGGCCAATACCATTGTCTGACCGCCTGTGCCACAGCCCAAATCAGCGATAAGGGATTGATCGGTAAGGTTGTCTATAAAGCCCAATGCTTTAAGAGTCACTTCTGGACTTCCGGGTCCCTGGCGTTCTGTATTTAAAAAGTATTCACAGATTAAATTAAAATCGAATTCGTGAATTGTTTTATTTTCGTTACTCATTTCTTTATGTATATAGTATACCCGTGAAAGCATAACAATGCCGTCATCATTGTACACTGATTAAAATTGAATTAATACAATAGGAATTATGCCCGGATAGAATTACCCGAGAATAAACAAAAGGACAACCTGTACAAGGAATACAGATTGTTTACTACACCAAATCCGATTTAAATAGTTTGTTTAACATGCGGCAAAGATACATAGTAATTATCAAATATGCAAAAACTCTACTATAAACGCCATTCCATCATCCTAAAAGCCTTAAACTCATATAACTATTATTCTTCCGACAAGCTAAACTCCTTATTAGAGAATAATTCCGCCAAACCTGATATTTGTTTCAAACGCAATATTTCATCTCTGTCCATACCGATATTACGTTGTATCCAGGCATCCGACATGCCACATTTGGAGAGCTCGGAGACGATATGACTCATTAGTTCAATATTGTGGGTACCACGTGCCCTGTTATGGCGGATGGTCGAAGCCATTCTGTTGGAGAGGTCTTTTTCGATGACAGTGACGGGGAGCAAGCCGCGTTCACGCTCATAGATACGTTTTGACGTCTTCATCACCATATAGCGGTGGTAGCCGTCGACCAGTTCATAGATGTCTTCCTCCGGAACATAGTAGCATACACACGGGGAAGTAAACCCGTCTTCCCAGATAGAAACTTCCAGCAATTTCATTTCCGGGGGTGCTACGACATTGGGGTTATAGCTGTTGGCTACCACCTTTTCCACAGGGACAGCCCTTACCTTGTACACAGGACTAGTATATTCCTCCATATAATTCAGAGTTATAAAGTTTTAATATGTCTTCCTTTTGTTTCCTCTCGTGAATATTCAGTGAGAAGCCCATATATTTACAATAGTAATCGTTCTTCAATATACAGATACAGACACGCTTATAGGTTGGGAGTTCGCGGAATTCCGGAATATCGATATCATCCAGATATTCCATCCGAACCGGTTTCTTTACCGTCTTGTAATTTGTACGGCCTTCAACCCGTATCGGAATTCCTGCCTGTATCAGCTTCTCGATGGTGTTTTCTGCCAGGCAACCGCCTTTTTCACGCCAGAATTTTATGCTGACGGAGAGTTTCTGCAAATATCCTTCCCGCGTCTTCTCCGGCAAGGTTCCCAATAGAAATTCCATATAAGACTTCCAAGTCATTCCCTGCGGTAATTTGACAGACTGCCATCCCAGTGCGGAAGTACCGCCATACAACCCGGCAAAACCGACTCCGTTGACACGCCCGATCATCTTTCCCCACATATCCGGATCTATTGCCCGGTATAATTTCAGGCTGGCTATGGCCTGGGAGATAAAAGGGCTTGCTACTCTCTGCATTTCCAACGGGACTCCTGCCTGATAAAACAAATCGTACAGGTGATTGTAATCCCAACCGAACCTGCCGTTGGCAATCCATATATCTTTTGTTTTCCAATCGAATATAGGATAAGCATTATATATACGTGGTGCCAGCTGGTGAACCCATTTCAGCCGGCGGTAAGTCTGCACTTTATTCTTTATATGGATAGCCCGCCATCTGTTGAAACTTTCCTGTGTCCGTATCCCTATCAGGCAACAGGTGCGTCCGGCATCCTTTTTTTCATGCAACCATTCCGCAAACTTTAACTGAAACTGGTAATCCCACATATTCTCATCATAAAATGGGAAGTCCTCCACACAAAGCGAGTTTTCGGGCATCTTATTCACCCATAAATCCTGCAACTCTCTGTCCCACGGACGCCAGTAATTCTGGAACATCGAAGTACATGTAGGAACCTTAAAAGGGACACACACCCGGTAGACCTCCAGGATGTCGGAATTGGAAGACAATACACGATCTACATAGGAAGTGGTTTCCCGGTACTGTACCTCATAGTCCATGTGAAAGACTCCCAGTTTCCGTTTCAGGCGGTGTTCGCGTATATAGTCAATACACAAATTCAGCAAAACACCACTGTCTTTACCTCCGGAAAAGGAGACGTATACGTTATCGAAGTCGGAAAATATCTTATCCAACCGAACTTGTACTGCTTCGTACACATTGAGCTTCTCTCTCATCATCACATCTATATTCCATTTTATTATATAGTTTCCATTCTTGAGTTACGAAAAAATGAGCTGAAGCAAAGAGCTCTTTATGCCGGGTATGGGCAACGGCCCGGACAACCGAAATATTTTTGAAATGTTCCAAAACAGCATCGATCAGGGATGCCAATACCGCGTTGTCCTCCCCTTTCACATAATAGTTATTAATAAGGACACAGGTACTTTTGATTTCAACGGGTATAAACCCTATCACCATGTCTCTTTCCATAGCGACAAACCATAAATAATGTTTTGATGTTTTGAAAGGATAATTATTATTCTGCCGCAAAACGCTGCAACTCATAACTAGTGGAGCAACTAATTCATATAGCCTCGGGGCGATTCCGGATAACACTTCTATATTCATATTCCAAAGAGACTAAGATTATACAAATCCTTCGAAACACAAAAATAAACAAAATACTATACCAAAGAGTATTAACAGCTAATATTTTAACTTAAAATAAAGAGTTCACCCTTTAATTTTCAGGAGCAGCAGAAAATACAATACGATATCCCGTCCATATCACATATCACAAAAACTTTTTACTTTCAGACAACAAGAGCGAAGTTCCTATTGTTATTCAATAAGAAAAACGAAAAATCATGAGAAAAGCATTGAATATTATTATCCCTATCTTGGTTTGTTTCCTTGTAGGGCTTTCCGCCAGTTACTTTCAAGCTGACGCAATAAAAAACTGGTATCCAACTCTTATCAAACCGGCGGTTACTCCGCCCAATATTGTTTTCCCGATTGCGTGGAGTATTATTTATGTATGTATGGGGTTATCCATCGGACTACTAATCAACTCCACCATAGAGCGAAGAAGGTTCTTCATCAAAGCATTTATCTTTCAGCTATTTTTCAATTTCACCTGGAGCATCAGCTTCTTTTATATCCAGAACCCGCTTATCGGATTTATCAATATCCTGTTGCTCGACATCTTTGTTATCAATTATACATTGAAGAGTTATCAGGTAAACAAAGCCAGCTCAATACTTTTCATGCCTTACGTAATATGGTTGTTGTTTGCAACCTATTTGAATGGGTATATATTAATGTATAACTAATCCAAATTATAAAGCTTCAGTTTATTATAAAGCGTTTTCCGGTCTATACCCAATAGTTGAGCAGCACGCGTTTTGTTGTTGCCGGATTCCTGGAGAGCACGTTTGATGAGTTCGCATTCATGGGTTTCGTCTTTCAGGAGGATGCGGGTGTCTTTTTCCGGGGCTTCCGTCAGTTCTTCGGGGAGTTCACGACGGGTGATATACCGGCCGGTAGCCAGAAGGGTGGCATATTTGATGACATTCTTCATCTGACGCAGGTTACCCGGCCATGAATAAGACTGGAAAAGACGGATCGTCTCGTTATCAAAACCGATAATATCTTTCTGGAGCTCGGCATTCGCCTGATCGAGGAAATTATTGGCGAAAAGCAACAAGTCTTCCTTCCGCTCTTTCAAATCCGGGATACGAACCGTAAACTCATTGATACGGTGATAAAGATCTTCACGGAAATCTCCTTTATCGATGGCAGTCCGCAGATTCTCGTTTGTGGCAGAGATCAACCGGACATTGATAGCGATCTCTTCATTTGTACCGATCGGCTTCACTTTACGTTCCTGCAAGGCACGAAGAAGTTGTACCTGCACTTCGTAGGTCAGGTTACCGATCTCATCCAGAAAGATCGTTCCTCCGTGAGCAGCCACAAAAGCACCGGTCTTATTATCTATCGCCCCGGTAAACGAACCTTTCACATGACCGAAAAACTCAGAAGCAGCCAAGTCCTTTGGAATCGCCCCACAGTCGACTGCAATAAACGGAGCCTTACTGCGATTACTCTGCTCATGGATACGGCGGGCTATATATTCCTTCCCCGTCCCGCTCGCCCCGGTAATCAGTACCGACATATCCGTCGGGGCAACCAAGCGGACGTGGTCGAACAACTGACGGGCGGCAGGACTTTGCCCTTCAATATAAGTATTCCCTTCCGGCGATTTCTTTGCCGGAGTATGTTCTACCGCAGGCGTTTTCACTACCTCGCGAATCTTACTCAGCAACTCTTCCGGATTCAGGGGTTTGGCTATATAATCGGATGCTCCCAGCTTGATGGCCTGTACAGCAGTCTGTATCTCCGCATAACTAGTCATCATGATCAAAGGCAAAGAGGCATATTTTTCCTTTACCCACTTCAACAAGTCGATCCCGTCACCGTCCGGTAAACGTAAATCCGACAAGATCAGGTCGTAGCTGACACTCTCAATCTGGCGTTTTGCATCCGAAACCGAGCTAAGTGCTTTTACCTCAAAACCTTTCTTTCCTAACCAGGTTGTGAGCATTAAAGAAAAAGTTATATCATCTTCAACAATAAGAACTGATAGCATACTTAATTATATTAAATCCTTACGCAAAGATATATATTTTAGGAATAAATCAGGAACAAATCCAGGTCGCTTTACGCCAGGCTCCTTCGAACGGTCCCTGTTTATGATTCTTTAACCACCAATGGCAGAAGCCCAGCTGAAGGATAAACAGCACGATCCCCACCCCGAAACTGGCGGCAACGCCCAATTCGCTATACAGCGACAAACCATAACCGAAATAGATAAATGAACCTATAATAGACTGGCTCAGATAGTTAGTCAGACTCATTTTTCCATAGGGCACCAGTCCATGCAACACTTTGTGTCCTGAAACCTGTTGCCAAAGAAAAACAAAGACAGCCACCAGTACACACATGAATGCAAAATTACGGAAAGAGGAGAAAATCGTATTGAGCGGAGATAACATACTCTTATTTGTAAACAGACCGGGTAAAGCCTCCGTAAAATAATACAGAGGAATAAAGCAAACAGCACTGATCAGGAGCGTACGAAGCCAGAACTTCCGGTGACCAGACAGATCGACAAAGAATTGCCGGCGTCCTATCAACATACCGATCAGGAACAGGGAAGCGGTCTGGAAGAAACGGCCATGTCCCCAACCCCATAACAGGCTGAAAAGCTGTCCGTCCCACAGGTTCGACTTCACCATCGCCCAGAAGTCCGTCTGTCCCAGGAAGGGATACATATTTCTATGATGCACCAGCCATTGTCCCGGAGCAGCCACATAGTCGGGATTGTTCATCGCATAAAGGAACTTTGCCCATTCTATAGGCTGAAGCATCAGGAGAATAGCCGTTATCAACACAGCTTTATCGCTCCATTTGCAAACCAGGGGCAGAATGACACCTACTATCGCATACAACACCAGGATATCACCGGGGAAGAATGCACCATTAAAACATCCGATCAGGAACAGCAGGAATAACCGCCACAGGAAACGCAGACGGAAGTCTTTCCCTTTCTTAGCCTGGTTATTATATTGTATGAAGAAACTAAATCCGAACAGTAGGGAGAAGATAGCATACGCTTTCCCACCAAAGAGAAAAAACAACGTATCCCAAACACCTCCGTTCAACGACTTCATGAACTCGGTAGTCGTTTCGGGAAACTCATAGAAATTAAAATGTTCGATATTATGCAAAAACATAATCGCCATAACGGCAAAACCTCTTAGGGCGTCGACAACTTCAATGCGTGCCGACTTGAGTGGCATTTCGTGCTTCATGGTATAACTATTGGTCTTTTTTAATAATGGACACAAAGGTAGGCAAACAAACGAAACGAAACAAAAAAAGCATCCCCAACAGATGCCTTTTTTGTTTCGCAGACTTAAATAGAATACTCAGAAATAATCTTTCTTTGTTTTAAACGGTTTAAATGTAGAAACGTCCACTTACGATTCTGTAAATATGAAAGCGAATACCGTGCCAGAATCTGCAAAAGGTCTTCATATGTATCATAAACTCTTACTACTTAACAGAAAAGAAAGATAAAATGTTTTAGACAACGGAGAGATAAAGACAAAAAACGGGGAAAACAGATACCCAACTGGGGAAAAATTCCACAAAGATATTCCACAGAATTATCCCACAACCGTTTACTTCGAAACGGTCATTGCCTGTTCAATGATTTTTTTCACTTCTGCGATTACTTCCGAAAGCAGCGATTTCCATTCCTCCACAGGTAAAGTGGTGGCATTCTTTTCGATAACTCTCAGTTTCTCCACCAATGAGGTAGCGCCGAGCATGGTAAACAACGGCACCATTTTATGAGATATCTTTGCAGATTGTTCCCGGTCGTCATCCTGCAATGTACCTTCGAGTAAGGCATTGCTTTTGGTTGTCTCTTCCACAAATGTTTTCAGGATGGATACGGAGGCTTCCTTGTCCTCACCGGCAAAGGCTGTCAACGAATCAAAGTTGAAATCAGAGGTAACAAGCAGTTCTGTTGATAAAAGTTTATTTAACAGAGTAATCAACTGCCGGGCCGTAAAAGGCTTATTCAAAAATCCTGTGAAGCCGGATTCCAGATAATGGTCATGCTCGTTCTCCACGCTAGCAGAAAGGGCTATAACCGGAAGATTCTCTGTTCCCGGAATACCGGAATTACGTATGCTTTCCAGTAATTGATAACCATCCATTCCCGGCATCTGTATATCCGTAATGACAGCATCGAAAGAGGTCTTCTGCAACAAAGCAACAACAGAGAAGGGATCAGTGCAGCTACTCACCTCCACATGGTTCTGTCGCAAATATTCTTCCGTAAGAGCGAGTTGCAGCGGATCGTCATCGACCAAGAGACAGTATACATCGCGACCAACAAAAGATGGTAACTCCGGTTCAGACACGGCTTCCTCTTCCGCCGCGGGAAGCACCTGCACATCGGCTACTGTAAGCGGCAGCTCTATTGTGAAATCACAACCTTGCCCCACGACACTCTTTAAAGAGAGGTTTCCTCCCATCAAAACCGTCATCTTCCGGGTTATGGATAAGCCCAGTCCAAACCCTTCCGCCTTTTCAGTTGCGGAAAGACGGGTAAATTCACCGAATATACGTTCCTGTTCTTCCGGCGGAATACCCGGACCGGAATCGCTCACCAACACATTCAGCAGTGCACTGTTGTCTGCCAGAGCATTGATAGACACCACCATGACAACCCGTCCTTCACGGGTAAATTTAAGGGCATTCGACAATAAATTCCCCACTATCTGACGAATACGAATCGGATCACCGATATATAACTTTTCCGTTCCTTCTTCTTTCAGATTCAAGACAAAAGTCAGATCTTTCGATTCGGCTATCGGTCTGAAACTGGTAAATATCTCATTGAATAGAGCCGATACACTGAAAGCCACCCGCTGTATCTCCATTTTTCCGGATTCAAGACGGTGAAAATCCAACAAGTCATTGACCAAAGACAAGATATGGCTGGCCGAACCAGACATATTATCCAGGTAATATTGTTGCCTTTCATCCGGATGCCTCCGCAGCAAAAGGTCTATATACCCGATGATCGACGAAAGCGGAGCCCTGATGTCATGACTGATTGTCAGCATCATCTTCTCACGGCTATGCAACAGGTCTTCGGCATATTGTTTCGCCTTTTCCAACTGCATTCTGTAATATTTACTTTTCGAAATATCACGGGTGATCATGAAGATAAAAATAATCACGATAACAACAGAAACAATAGCAATGCCGGCAATCAGCAAGGAAGTCTCACGCAGAATCTTCTGTTTGTTCTGCATACGTTCCAGCGAAGCATTCACTTCCTCCTCCTCGATATCACGCAAAATCTGGTTAATCTTACGGGTAACTATACTATTATTATAACGCAGATTGGCAGCACGTTCCAACAACTGGTCAGCCAGCAATTTACGCTGCCCTGCAACACTGTCCTGCAAGTTTTTCAACACACTGGCGATGGTATCCGCCGGATTGAATACATTCACCAAAGTGTCTGTCACTATCTGGCGGGTCGTATTGACAATGATGCTCGTGTCTTCACGGCTGGGTGAGAAAGCATCTGCCAAACGACGGAAAAAGCCGCGGGGTTTCTTTTGAGAAAGAATCGTATCCTGCTTGACTACAACATGTTCTTTTATTTCCTTCTGTTCGATAAACGTATCTTGTTCGGCAATCACCTTTTCGATATTAATCGTATAAAGATGCTCCGTATTCGTTTCTTTCCAGGTTTCAAGCAGACGGCGGGTATTCAGTCGTTTCTGCCTCAAAAGCATATCGATCGTATCGATCTTTAGCAACTGAACGGAGTCGGTTATCAGGACACGCAGGGAGTCCATATTGCTGTGAGCCTTATTCAGCGTCCGGTTAAAATGATTCACATTATTCTGCGGCATACCGACCAATTGCCCCAACGCCTCGCTTTCATAAAGCAAAGACAATGTATTGGTTACGAGATAAACTTTCTGACGGGCTTTACTGTCCGGTTCTTCCTCACCGGCAACCTGTTCGATGATTTGATAAATATATACGACAGAACATACTGCTATTGCAACCAACAACAGATAACCTAAAATAACCTTAAGAGTGATGTGTCCACTTTGTTCTGCCATAAAACAAAGGTAGAAGTTTCTATCAAAATATCAATCTTTGTCGTAAACAATTCCCCATTTGTCCAACATCTCGAAGTCGGCATTCTTCAATCCGACTTTCCAGAAAGGAACCGGTTCGTCATGATCTCCGAGGTACATGCGGTCGCGCACCGTAAAAGCCGGATTGGAAACAGCCAGGGTAGAATCGGAAACTGCCGTATGTATTCCTGCCAGGTCCAATACGGTATGGAACACACTATTCGTGCTGACCGGTAGAGCCTGATGAGCCATTGTCGTCTGGTATTTCTCCGGATAAGTAGCCCGGTAAGCATCCGAGAACCAAATAATATAAGGTATATGTAACTGATAATAGGTCGGAATTGGAGACGCATGCAAATAACGGGCACGGGCATCGTCAAAAATATCTTCCCCGTGATCGCTCAGATAAAGCATCGACACGCAAGCGTTCGTTTTTTTCATCATATCCGCAATCTCACCTAGCACATAATCGGTATAATGTATCGAATTATCATAAGAATTACGCAGTTGCTTCTTATAAGAGGCACGGATTCCTTCCGCTTTATCCGGGGTATAAAATGCAAAATCTTTCGGATAACGTTCATGATAGTTAAAATGCGAACCATAAGTATGAATCACAAAAAACAAATTACCATCCGTCTTATCCACTTCTTTCTGCAAATAAGGGAGCAATTCACCGTCATGCAAAGAAGTCAGATAAGCAGACTTCGGTTTAAACTGGCTCATATCTATAAATGTATCCGCTTCCCGGTAAAACGAACCGATCATCGACGTGCTCAGATTCTGGTTCGCAATTACAACCGTATGAAAACCGGCTTCCTTAAAGGCAGTCACAATACTTTTCTCATCATAAATCACCCCATAATCTTCAGCACTGGCGGCAGACAAAATGATAGGCACACTCTTATGAGTATTATTGGATTGAGTAACCACATCGGTAAAATGAACCAACCCATCCAGTTTCTCCATCCGGGGAGTCGTTTTACGTTCATAGCCATACAAACTCCATTCCATCGCACGAGACGTCTCTCCCACCACCAACACATAAATTTCACGTTTTCCTTCCGTCTGCACGCTCTTTGTCGCATGGAAGGTAAAATCGGATGAGGTAATATGATAATTACTGTTTTTTTCCGCTTTATTGATTGCAAAATAAAGGTTGTAAAGCGCATTTCCCGGATAAAAATCATTTTTCAGCGAAACCATATGGCCTTGTATCGGAGCCAACATGCAAAGAATGATCCCCAGTATAAACACACCCAGACTTCTTACCGCCCATTTTTTTCGGAAAGAGTTTGTCAGCTTCTTTTTCATCCGGACAGACCAGACAGCCAACAGCAGAGTTGGCAATGTATAAAAGAAGAAGACACCTATAATGACAAGAAATATATTTCCAAGTAATTCGCTGGCTTCAGATGCGGTCGAACTGGTCAGGTTCAGAAACATATCTACCGCAATCACCGATTCGCCAAAAAGATAAAGCAACACAAGCTGTCCCCCATCCAATATAACTTTCGGTAGCAGGCACCAGACGACAATACCCGGTTTGCGTGCCAACAAAAGCAGACCGACCCAAAAGGCATAAGGCAATATCAAAGATGCGATTCCCACTGTGACAGGTAAGGGCTCCGTAAAGAACAACACACAATTAGGAACGATAAACAACAACGCAAACAAGAACAACAAATGTTCCTGGGAAGTGAACCAATTCCTCAACTTTATAAAATAACTCATCGATATACCGTATATTCCTGAAAAACAACTACTCTTTTATCTTCTTCCGGCTTTCATTTCCGGGCGAACTGCAAAAGTAGTTGTTATTCAGCATATACTTATACAAACCACATACAAAAAAAGTTATTTCACACAATTCCGACCGTCTTTTCCTATTGAACAGTTACTTCATCCAAGAAAAACCAAGCCGGATAACCTACCCCATAATGCCAGGAAGGACAGGTCTTGATTCCTTCAATCTCGACCTTTATATAACGGGTTGTCACGGGAGAAGGGGCTTCACACTTGACTCCCACAAACTTCACCTGTACGGAACGGTCTTCCGTCAAACTCTTTTCACCAAACGGTTGATAGGTTTTATTATCCGACGATGTGGAATAGGTCACTTTCTTCGGAAGCAATATCCAGGCACCCAACTGGTGAAGGAAATCGCTTTCTATCGAGCTGACCGGCATCTCTTTACCCAGATCGAGGACAAACGAACCGTCAATGCCCTCCCATCCGATCCAACTTTCCACAAAAGTAGTTCCACCGAACAGTTCATCAGTCAGGGCGGTTTCTCCCAACGTTTTATATTTACCGGACGGTTCTTGAAGCCAGATCACTTTCGCACCTTTTGCCAAGTTCTTTGCTTTACCAGGCAGATAACGTTCGGTATATAATTTGCAATATTCAGCCGGAGGATTACTTCGTTCGTTCAGGGTCGGTATATTAAATTCGCGCGTACGTTCTTCAAATAAAGCCAGGTTGGCTTTGACTTCTTCCAAATCGTGATTTCCTTCGGCGCGTGCTATTTCAAGTCCGGCATATTGTAACGGCAAACGGGATAGCCGTACACGTTTCAACAGGATGGGATCACCGGCTACTGCCTGTTCCGCCTGATCGAACAACTCATTATAGCGCTTGCGGCAATTCGCATTCAGCATACCGTCTTTATGCGTAACCGGTGAATCGTATATCCAAAGACGCTGTTTGCTGGCAAGCAAACCACCCTCCAACAGCTTCTCATACTGATAAATATAAGGAGAGGCAGCCCCATAATAGCCATCCATGAAAGCACGCATCAGCGAATCGGCATTCTGGTAAGGATTCCACATCAACTTACTAACCATATAAGCACGCATCTCCGGGAAATCACCTCCTTTGGAACCACCTATCTGGGAGAAATGCATGGTTGCATGATGTTCTTTAAACAATTGGATATTCTTTTGCAGGATCGGAAAATTGGGAAATGGGGATACATAATTATCAAAATTGATCCCGTAATCCCACACGAATATATTATTACTGATAGCAGACCAGCCTTTCATAGCTTTCATGAAATCCTGTCCGGAAGCATTGTCGGTCAAAGGAACTTCACGGTCGCAATCGATATCGCACAGCATGATATTCACATTCGGCAATGGCTTCACATGCTTAGGCGGATGCATCGTATACAGATAAGCCAGCGTGGAAAACTCTTTGTCCGGGAAGCGAGCAGCCAACTTATTCAGAAAATGAATCAGACTGCCGGAAGGGCCTCCCTCCTGTTCATCCAATGCTTTACAGTCCGGACAACCGCAGTTAGTAAAATTACCGTCGTTTTGGCTGACGGAAATCATATTCTTCCCTGGGTTCGCCTTAAATATGGAATCAATCTTCTGCGAGGCCAGTTCAAATACTTCCGGATTAGTCAGACACCATTGGCTGGCTTTTCCGGGACGGCGTTCACCATTGATAAAGGAATAATATTCCGGATGAGACTTTCCGTATATATCGGAGGGCATGATACGGTCGAATGTATGTACCCACATGCCGCCGGCAAATACTTCCGAAGGCTCTTCGAAGCGGAACCATAATTTATAAACCGGGTCTTCACGCAAAGCGTAACACTGACTTTGGCGGTAACGGAAAGCCGGATTCTCCGCCCTGTCCAATTCCGGAATAACGACAGTAGAACGTTCTGTTAACGTATAGGCGTTTGCTCCATAATAAGCAACTCCCAGATAATCTTCCAACAGAGTTACTACACCATAGATATTCCCTTTATCACCACCACTGCTGATAAAAACAATGCCATTCTCTGTCTTCAGACGAAAACCGTCTTCGGTCAGTCCGGATACATCGTTCCCACCTATGACGATATCTCCTTTCCGGGGCGATTTATCATTCACTACGGGCAGGGAGGCACCGCTTATCCGTTTCACAAAATCCTGTAATAAAAGAGCCGCCTGATTATCCACCGCTTCTCCCTTTTCCACCAGGATACGGGAAACAGGCTTGCTGTCCTTCACCACAGTAATCTGTGCATTCAAACAATTCATTCCCAATAACAGGAATAAGGCACATAGATTTAGGTTTCTCATATATTTCAAGTTTAGAATTATCGTGTAAGTATAAGTATCGACAAACGAACTATTCCCGTTTGTTATAAATTCCGGATAATCGCAATAAATTCCTCATTCGTTATATCCAGTTCCGGTTCTTTATAATTGACAAAATCTTCAAAATAATCACTGGCGATATCCGCCACAATCTCTTTTCCGTCCAAACCATAAGAAGAAACCAGTTCTTCCACTTTATTTTTCACTTGCCGAATCACCTGCAAACGGTCTTCGTAGCGTTCCGGCTTTTCCTGGTCCGTCACATGCTCATTGCGAATTATCAGATATACCACCGTGTAAAATTTATCTACACTTCCGAACACGGGGATAAACAATGCTTTCTTATCTTCCGGCAGAGCAGCCAGATATTCCTGTATTTTTGTCATAAGATTTCGTTTTAATTGATAGAATCTATGACAAAGATAAAAAATATTATCACAAGCCGACCCCATTGTATCATGGAAACTGTTAACTTTACAGCATTAGAATAAAGATGTCTTATAAAACAAGATTTAAAACTCAACGATTATGATTAAAAGAGAAAAAAGTATTGAACTGCTAAATAAAGCAGTAGCCGATGAAATGACAGCTGTTAACCAGTACATGTATTTCCATTTCCGTTTGGACGATATGGGATACGACCTTCTGTCCAGCCTTTTCAAACGTACGGCTATAACAGAAATGATGCATGTAGAACGCCTCGCCGAACGTATCCTGTTCCTGAAAGGTGAAGTGGAAATGAAATGTTCCGGTCCGGTAGAAAAGATCCACGATGTTAAAGCTATGCTTGAAAAAGCCGCAGAAATGGAAACCGGTAGCGTAGACGACTACAACGCATGGGCCAACGAATGTGCACAACACGCAGACTCAGCCACAAAGAAAGTATTCGAAGGTTTGGTGGTAGAAGAAGAAGGTCATCTGGACCAATTCGAAACAGAAATCGAGAATCTGGAAAAGTTCGGAGACAATTATCTGGCATTGCAATCTATCGAACGCAGTAAAGTGATCTCTTCGGGCGGCACTCCTGCTGAATAAAAGAAAACAAAGAAAGAATTAACGAGGGCGTTGCAAAAGTATCACTGTGGCAACGTCCTCTTTTTATATCAAAGCACTGATAAAACAATAAACAAAATACCCGCAAAGAGCCATCTTTACGACAACACTTAGCAAGAATCCGACAAAAGCTCCTATCCCGGCTTTAAAAGCTTCCATTGATTTCTTTCCACCCAGCAATTCGCCGATCACCGCTCCGGCAAACGGACCGAATAAAATTCCCCAGGGCGGGAACAGGAATATTCCGGCTACGGTTCCGATGACACATCCCCAATTTCCCCATTTACTGCCTCCACCGTATTTAGTACCCAACACCGGTGTCAGATAATCCAGCAACTGTACGACAATAACCAACACACCCCATATCACCAGTTGGGTTACAGTAAACTGTACCCTATCTGTAAAATGAAGCAGTATCAACCCCAGATACGACAACGGCGGACCGGGAAGGACCAGCAAAAAACAACCGGCAAACCCCACCAATAGACAAATCGCTCCTAGTATGATCAATAATATATCCATCTGTTTCCATTAAAATTGTTCCAGAATCTGAATACGCTTTCCAATCGGCGGATGTGTCGCAAACAAACCGCTCATTCCGCTCAAAGATATAAAAAGAATTTTGTCGGGATAATTATTCCTCTGATATTTATGATACGATCGAAAATAAAAACACCGATGGCAGGCTCCCCCGTTTAAACTCAATCCTGCTTATATTTGTTGTTTACCAACATCAATAAACAGATCGAGTTACGAATAACGTATCAGTAAAAGTGAAACGCCGGAAATCGAAGGTTACGGGCAAACAAACCCCGCTATACATCCAGCTGATCTGCCGGCGAAAAATGAAACGTATACCGTTGGATATAAAGGTATACGAAGAAGAGTGGGACCCGCTCACGGAAATAGTACAGATACCACCCGGAACAGACAGGCAACGAACCGAATACCTGTTGCAAGTATCGGAAACAGCCTGCGAAACCTGTCGCATGATCCGGCAAATAATCGAAGAACAGCCGGTAAACAAAGACTTTTCCGTCGATGACATCGTGAAACTGTATGAAGAAAGGTCCGCAAGCATGTACCTGTCCGCCTATATACAAAAACTGGCGGACATTCTCCTGGCGCAGGGAAAAGAGGCCACTTCCCGCCATTACCAAAGCCTGGGGAACAGTTTCCTCTCGTTTTTCGGAAAGAACATCCGGATAGACGAAATCAACGAAAAGCTGATCCGGCTATATGAAGAATATTTAATGGCCAAAAAGCTGATGGATAACACCATTTCGTTTTATATGCGCAATTTCCGGGCAATCATGAACAAAGCAGCGGCCAGCGGATTGATAAAAGAGTGCACACACTTCTTCAAAAACGTAAATACCCGGATTGAAAAAACACCCAAGCGGGCCATAGAAGAAAAAGTGATCAGAAAGATAAAGAATTTAAGCGATGCGACATTGAAAAAACCGGGCCTGATCTTCTCCCGCGACCTGCTGATGTTCGCCTATTATACCAGCGGCATGGCTTTCGTCGATATTGCCCATCTCACATGCGACAATATAAAAGGGAACTACCTGGTTTATAAACGACGTAAGACAGGACAAGAACTACAGATCAGGATACTCCCGGAAATACAGGAACTGATCGACCACTATCACTCCAATTCCCCTTTTCTATTTCCCGTACTACGAACGCCTGATCCTTCATATAAGGATTATGAAAGTGCACTCCGGCTACAAAACCTGCGGTTGAAAAATATAGGCAATCTGGTAGATACTGAACTATCGACCTATGTGCCCCGCCATACCTGGGCTACTACAGCAAAAAGCAAAGGTGTATCCGAAGAGATGATTTCGGAAAGCATGGGACACACTTCTGTAAAAACAACCCGCATTTACATAGCGACATTTGATAATCCCCAACTCGATCAAATCAATAAATATGTAATTTCGGGAAAGAAAAACAAGGGAAGTCTTAGAACCATAAATTCCGTCTCTTACTAAGAGACAGAAAAGGCACTTTATTGTCTGTTAAAACGTTGCAAACGTAATAACATTTATTTGATAAAACAAATATTTTGAGATAAAAATAAAATATAAAAAGTTTAATATTCAGGCCTTTTCTGAATATTGATACATATTTTAAGGAAAGAGCTATCTAGCAAATACCCCTTCCTACTGGTCTATTATGTCAATTATTTATTAATATTTCCGCCTTTTATATCCTGTTTATCAGATGTTTAACAATTGTTTGACAATGCAATCCAATTCAGACTGTTTTGCAAATGCTTCTACTTTCAGCACATATTCATTAGTAATCCTGTTGAAAAATAATATTTTCAATGTACTTCAGCACAAATCTCATTTCTGAGTATTTATCCGCCTATTTCTTACAACTACGGAAAATTTGTTTGACAATTTGTTTTACATTTCTCTTTACAGAGATATTTGTCATATTCATCTTCCTTTAAAAATCAGACCAACTCAATTACCCTGTATTCCACATTCTGTCTCTTAGTAAGAGACGGAATAGATACAAAACACTAAATGTATTAATATGTATAAGGGTAAGATCAGAGAGCGCCACCTCCTACTTCTTCTATTTATTTGCCTATCTGTTAACCTCCGTGGGCAACAAACGGCATTAAAGACGAACGTATTGTTCTGGGGAACTACTACGCCGAATGCTGGTGTGGAAGTAGGTATAGCCAGACAGTTCACGGTAGAAGTATGGGGTGCCTACAACGCATGGAAGTTTTCCAACGACATGAAACTGAATCTATACCTTATCCAACCTGAAGCACGCTACTGGTTCTGCCGCAAATTTGAAGGACATTTCGTAGGAGTACACGGACACTACGGACATTTCAATATCGGGCAAATCCCTTTTATATCCGGTCTGAAAGAGTATGTATTGCGGGGCGACCTCTACGGAGGCGGCCTCACCTACGGGTATCACTGGGCGATAGGCGACCGCTGGGGCCTGGAAGCGATGATAGGAGGCGGATACGCCTATATGAAATACGACAAGTACCGGTGTGCCGACTGTGGCGAAAAGGTCGGATCCTTCACAAGGAGCTATATCGGACCGACATGGATCGGATTTTCCGTCATTTACTTTCTGAAATGATTCATTATTGAAACAATTGATATATGAAGTACATCTTATTATCACATAATTAATATTAATACTGTTAGTGGTTCTGATTAGTTTCCATTCAAATGGAAAGGTTACGGCGCAGGACATACGCATTGTTCCCAGTAAGCTATACGTGAAGAACGACAGCCTGCATGTGAACCTGACGATATATCCGAACGGAATATCCGTAGGCAGCGGAACGGCCTTTTTCTTTACCCCTGTCATCTCAGAGAGAAAGAAACAGAGCCTTTCCCTGCCGGCCGTTATCATCAGCGGCAAACGCCGTGCCCGCCAGGACCGGAGGGAAGTATTTCTCTCGCCCGTCAAAAAAGATCCACAGCCTTTCCGGCGGATAATAGCAGGAAGAAAAAAACTGAACGCTCCAATCAATTACCAGATAGTAGTGCCATATGCCTCTTGGATGCAACACTCTTCGCTCCTGCTCCGGCAGGAATACAAAGAATGTTGCGAAAAGGAGCAGCTGGCACTCGATACGCTGAAACGAAGTCTATTGATATCTACGGTTCCCCCGGCTGTCCGGGAATACGAATTCCAAGCCAAACCTCAATCCCGGCCGGTTCAGGGGGAACCTATTCAAAGAACACCGGTCGGAAATACTACCGCCTATACATATAATACTATACCCGTCGTCGGCAAGCCCGCAGCACCGGTCGTACTCAACATAGCCGAAGTAGACCGTTACGCAGCCATGGTTTCGTTTCTGCCTTCCGAAGGCAATTCCGGCAATAAGCACCGCACGGAAGGCGCCGTCCTCTATTTCGACTACCCGCTGGGAAAAGACGACATATATCTCGATTACAAGAATAACCGGGAAGAGATCAATAAAGTGGAGCAGATACTGGGACCGCTCACCGACAACCGATTCTCTACACTTGTCCGATTGCGCGTCAGGGGATACTCCTCGCCCGACGGGCCTTACGGCGATAATGAACGGTTGGCACAAGCACGTTCGCAGCTTTTTGCCCGTTACCTGCGCAATGCATACAACATCTCCCGCAACAGCATCGAAGTATCGTCAGAAGCCGAAGACTGGGAAGGCCTTACCGACCTGTTGCAACAATACCGCCCACCCTATGCCGACGATGCCCTCGGAATCATCCGCCGCTACGGTATATTCAACGGACGTGAAAAACAATTGATGGACTTGCAGGGAGGCGCACCCTATAAAGATATGCTGCGACGCTTCTTCCCGAAACTGCGACGCATCGAAGTGGTCGTGCAATACGACGTAAGGGAAGTGAACAGTGCGGAAGCCTCCGAACTGATCTACACCCATCCCGACCTGCTCAGCCTCGACGAGATATATGCCGTGGCACGCCAGTATCGCCCCGGGAGCGACCAGTACCGCGAAGTGTACGAAGTAGCCGCCTACCATTTCCCCAACGACGTGGTAGCCAACGTCAACGCCGCCTCCGCCGTAATGCTGACAGGCGACCTGATCTCGGCCTGGAATTACTTGCGCAAAGCAGAAGCCGATCCGCGTGCCTGGAACAACCTGGGGGTGCTGACACTGATGGAGGGCAACCCTGAAGGCGCTACCGTCTGGTTCCGTAAAGCCGTCGGCATCGAACCTCGCAAGGCTAGGACCAACCTGCAACTGGCCGAAAGAATGATAAAACAGGAATGACAGACATAACCGGATAGATACGATCATAAACAGATAGATGCAATGGACAAACAACGGATACTCTATATGCTGTACGTCGTGCTGGCAACCGCGCTGAGTGCTTGCTCTTTCGGTGACGAACCGTCCGTTTGCCCCTATAATGTCCGTATGGAATACTGGTATGCCGAAAGCAGTGCCGAGAACTCGTTGCCGGTATATGTAGACAATATCAGGCAATTCCTGTTCGACAGCGACGGCAACCAACTTGCTGCTATCACCCTGCGCGGTGACAGCAGCACCGGCTGGAATGCCCAACTGAAAGACGGCACCTACACCCTTGTCCTCTGGGGCAATCTGGGAGAGAATGGAAAAGAAACAGCGACTATATTAACTGATAATAATTATAATATGAACGAAATGACACTTAGCGCCGCTATCACGGGAGTTCCGCCCGGATACCGCAACAACACGTCGCGGCTTTATTACGGCACTGCCACTTTCACCCTGAAAGACGGGATCACGGAACACCGGCGTGTCTATCTGTCGCATGCCCACGCAGCAATGAATGTGACGGTGCAATGGCGTACTGCTGAAAAACCTTCGGCCGAAGGCCTCTGGCCTCTGGCGGATGCGCCTGAAAGGTATCCCCGCCCACTACGGCTTCACCGGCGGAACAGAGCAAACGATCCCTTCGGGCACCGGCACCTATGCCATCCCCCGGAGCGACAAGACCGTTACCTATCACGAGACACGCGCCGCCATGAACTACGACAACGAAGTCATCGGCGAATTCGTAACCTACCGTTACACCTCTGGCACCCACGAGTTGTGGAGCCTCTGGCGCGACGGCGAGCAGATCATCCGCGACCTCGACCTCAGCCTCTTTTTCTCCAAGCTCCCAATGGATATGAACCGGAACATGGAGCAAGAATTCGACCTGCTGATCACTGTATACGACAACGAGATCATCGTCACACAAACAACTGCCTCCGACTGGGCCGAAGGCGGTTCCATCGGATAAACAATAACTAATAATAAAGACATGAATACATTTTACAAGCTAAGTACCCTATTACTTTGCAGCACCATGCTGCTGAGTAGTTGTGCCAAAGACGACCGTCCCGACAACGGTGGCACCGACACAGGTAGCGATACCGGAGAGGTACGCGAAGTCGTGATGACATTTAGAAACCAGCTGGTGATCCCCAAAGCCCCTACGAAAGCAGACGGCTCCCCGCAGGCAACCAAAGCGAAAACAATCGCTACCGCTGCCGAGAACACCATCTCTACACTCGACGTCTACGTCTTCGGAGCAAAAACCGAGAACGGCGACTATACGTTCCAGGAGCGTTTCGCCTACCGTGCCGACGCTGCTGACAAGTTACCCGCAGGCGCTACCGAATTGCAACTGAATACGACCGGTGCCGACGGCAAGGAAACAACCGGCCTGATGAAACTGAAGAAAGGCCTCTTCGTGAAACTCTACTGCATTGCCAACGATACCACCCTGACCGATCCGGGTAACGGCAAAATAATCAAAGCAACTGACTTCACCCCGATCACTTTCGCAACCGGCGAAGACGGCACACCCCAATTTGCCGCTGAAGGAATCCCCCAGGAAAGTACTTTCACGACCTGGCACACTCGCTTGCTTACGGCAGGCATCAAGGCCGATACGCTGGTAGCACCACTTGCCATGAGCGGGGCTTACACCACTCCCGTCGACCTGACCGGCTTCGACAACTCGGCACGTGTTCAGATCGGATTCAAGCTGACACGCCTCGCCGCCCGCTTCGACATCGACAACAAGGCGGAGGAGTCACGCTTTACCATCGAGAGTGTTTCGCAGGGCAACGGACGCCGCGGTTCAAGCTACTTCCCGATCCGCGTTTACGGCGACCTGCCCAAGGCACAGCCCAACCAACAGATTACCTACCCGGTACATGCCCTATCCGGCAAAGATGCCAACAAAGGACTTTGCACAGGCGCCTTCTACAGCTACCCCAGCCCGAAAGACGATAAAGGCTTTATTATCCTCAACGGCAAATACAAAGTAAACGAAACCGAAATGAAAGACGTCTCCTACCAGCTACCCTTCACGCAGCAGGGAGCCGACGGCAACGCCACCTGGTTCGACATAGCGAACAACCACCGCTACACCATCGCCATCACCAAAGCCGACCTCTACCGCCTCGAAGCCGATATACGGGTCGCCGACTGGGCCGACGACGGCAATATCGACTACACACCCGACAACAAACCGGGTGAGATTACCGTGACCATTCCGGAAGCCTACAAAGGCGATTCCCAATACGACGAAGAGACGAAAACCGTCAATATGTCGCTGGTAGACGGAAGCTACCTCACGCTCTCCACCGTCTCCAACTCAGCTATCAGCCTCTCTAAAATCTATGCAGGCGGAACAGCCGGAAAACTGTTCGACTGGATGGAGGTATCCGAGCCGGCTACCACTCCCGGAGCAAACGGCTCCGTTAATTACACCTACACCGTCTCGCTCAAAGCCGGTTACCTGCTGGGCCGCTATCCGCGCACCACGCTCCGTTTCCGGAGCCTGACCGACGGTTCGGAAAATATCATCTACATAGACGCGCTGGCCGTGCCCAAGCCCATTGAGACAACACAGCCCCCGAAGGCACCTAACGGCACCTCCGCCAACCCTAACAGCTTCGACCCCGAACTGCTCGAAGCCAGCGTCTACCGTATCACCGGCAGCCGTACCCAAGTGAAACTGACCTGCCCCGACGACATCGAACTGGAAAGCAAACCCGACTGGCTGAACGTCACCCTGTTTTCACAAAACAAGCCGGAAGCAATCTACGACCTGGTTTTAACGAACAGGGACATCGTAACTCCCGGTAACCAGGGTACAATCATTTTCCATAACACAAAGAATCTCACTGAAGACCAATATAACCGTCAGCTTGCTCGACGCCCCGTCACCCCTTCTTACGAAACGGTCGGGACAGACAATACGGTTATACCCGGAAGCGACGACGGAACGACACCCGATGACGTACAGATCACGATAAAAAAAGACAACTCGGCTACGGTAAAAGCCAGTTCGATGGACGGCGTTACCGTAAAGATTAGCTACCCCGACGGCAGTCCCGAATGGCTTAGCTACGACGGTGCGGCAACCACCGAGTCAGCTCCCGCAACAACACAGGCTACCATTCCGTCCATCATTCCGGAAACTGCCGGTAATGTTTCACTGATGAGTAATAATACTGTCGTCAACCAAGTGCAGGAAATCAAATTCAGTCCCATTGAAAGCAAGCTGACCGGTGCACAAAAAGCAACTGTCACCCTGAAAAACACGATCGGAGGAAAAGATTACTCCTTCACGATTACTCCCACCATGCAACCGGCCACAGCCGTCAAAGGGGCCAAAGCATCCGTCCCCCTACAGGATAAGCTGGCGGCCGACAAGAAAACCGTCACCCTCTATCAACTGCCCGGTGACAATGCCACCAAGTCACAAATGCAGATAGCCGTCAGTTCACTGGGCGGAAGTGCGCTGGCGATCGAAGGCGACGGGGCAACCGTCACTCCGGCCGAAAATACGGCAAACGAAGCCACCTACCTGCTGAAACCGGCTTTGGGAGAAGGCAAGAACGAAGCGACCGTCACCCTGCATACGAAAAACTATACCGACAAGACGAAAATGACGGATTATGCCGTCACCGTGCTGCGTTCAGACCTGACAGGTGCCGTTTCGGCCTCCCTGACAGCAGCCAAAGACCAGACAACCTCGTTTAAGGCATCTTCGTACGAAGGTTTCAGCATCGATAAAAGTGCTATTACCTGGCAACCCGCCGACCAGACCGGAGGCAGCCCGTGGTTTGACATCGCAACCACCGACTTTGAAGCGGGAAAAGACAAGGTCATAACGCTGAAAGCCATTTCGACAGCTACCACCGCGCAGATACGTCCGGCCACCGTTACTTTGAAGAACAAAATTCTGAACGGAGGCGACCTCAAAGTGACAGTCACCCCGATCTACAGCGTTCCTACGCTACAGACCGTAGGCGAAGCCGATCCGAAACAGAATGGTCTGACCGCCACAGCTACGGCATCCACGCTGAAAATGTATAAGGTAGACAATTCCAAAATCACGCTCTTGGCAACAGCCATAGGCGGAAGTTCCGTGAGCGATGCCAAAGGCGTCACCATTACCGGAGGAAACACCTATAATACGGAAAATACCTATACCATCGTGATGGCAAAAGACGCAACAGAAGGATCGTTCAAGATCGTCAACAAGTCAGATCCCGACAAGATACACACCGTCACCGTACAGGCATTGTCGACGGCTATCACAGCGACCAATATAGCTTCTCTGCCGATGAGTCCGGATAACAGCCAGAACAGTACCGCCTATTCACCCGAAGGATTCAAGGCCAGCGTGACAAGCTGGGGCGACGGAAGTGCCTGGTTCGACCTCGCAACTTCTGATTTTACCAAAGGGAATGCCAGCATTACAACCAAAGTAAAATCGACCATCGGCAATATCGGCATCAAAACAGCCACTGTGACACTGGTTAACAATATCCGCGGTGGTGAAAACAAGACATTCACCGTCACCCCCACTCTTACCGCCCCGACCACCGCTTTCGTGAGCAGTTCGCCTACGCAAAACACCTACACGGCCAACGCCACGACGATGAAGCTGTATCAGGTAACGGGTTCCAAAGTGAATATCACCGCAACCTCTTTCGGAGGAAATAAAGTGGTCAGCCAGACAAACGTAACCGTTACAAGCGGCGGCAATAACAATACGACCGGCTCGTACACCGTGACGCTCAACAGCGGCGCCACCAGTGGCAGTTTCGTGCTGGGTAACAATTCCGATCCTTCGAAAACAAAGACGATAACCATAAATGCCCCGGTAACCACCATGACTGCCAACAATGCAACACTAAGCGTAGCGCCTGGCGGCAGTACGACAACCGCCGTCAATTCGCCCGAAGGTTTTACGGCCAGCATAACCGATTTGGGTGGCGGCAGCGAATGGCTGGAACTGCCTGCGACAACCATTGCTAAAGGATCTACCAATCTTCAGCAACGCGTAAAATCGAATCTTACAAATCTGACTATCAAACCGGTCACTGTGACCATGAGGAACAATATAACAGGTGGAACGAATAAAACCTTTACGGTGACACCCACCCTGGCAGCTCCGACAATAAGCAGTCCGTCCGGTGCCAGTCCGTCACAAAATACATTGAGCGGAAACACTGTTACTCTTTACCAAGTGGCCGGTTCTAAAATAAATTTCACTGCTACGGCTTACGGCGGTACTGAAATAAAGAACGCGACAGGTGTTACTTTCAATTCAACGGGAAGCACCAGTAACAGTTATACCTATACTGTAACATTGGCAAGCAACGCAACTACCGGTGGTTCGTTTGAAGTCGTGAATAAATCCGATAACAGCAAAAAAACGACTTTTACAGTCAATGTTCCGCTTTACAAAGCACCGACAATCGTTAGCGCGGGAGGCAATAGCCCTACACAAAACAGCTTCAGCAGCAGCACTGCCACGCTTTACCGGGTATCGGGTTCTAAAATAAGTCTCAAAGCGTCTTCGCTGGGAGGTAATTATATTAAAAGTTCCACAGGAGTAACCGTATCGGGAGGAAACAATACAAACACGGATAACACCTACACGTTAACTTGGAATGGTAGTTCCACCAGCGGTAGTGTCGTATTTGCCAACAAAACGGACAACCGCCGTGAAACGACAATCAACCTGAGTCTGCCTTCTGCTGCTATAACGGCCAGCAATCTGTCGGTTACAGCCGCCAATAGTGGAAGCCATAATATATCGGTACAATTTCCGGCCGGAGTAACTGCGTCAGTGAAAAGTTGGGGAGGTGGCGATCAGTGGTTCACTTTTACGACCAACAGCCTGAATGGTAACGGTAATATCGTGATTACCCAATCCAATAATGTAAGTAAGGTCATGAAACCGGCCACTATCCTGTTGACAAACAAGATGACGGGAGGAGGCGACAAGGAGATAACGGTAACACCAACTAATTTTGTGGCAACGTTATCTTCTACCAGTAAAACATTAGGGAACGTTATAAATGAAAACTCTACATCAACAACATTCGATGTTACAAGTGCTGGAGATTTTACTTATTCAATAGCTAATTCTAATATCGTATCTGCTTCACAAAATGGTAATACAATAACAGTTACAGCAAAAAAAAGGAAGTACTACCATCACTGTCACAAACAAATCGGCAACCAGCGAGACAGCTACTTACACGGTCACAGTAAGCCGTGATTATGAAGGTAAAGCGGTATGGAACTATCAAGGATATTATATTTCACCGGAAGATGTGACAATGGTTCCCTGAACTAGTTCTATAAATACAACATATTGCACAAATAAAACAGGTGCAAACTGGTTTGTTCCTAACAAAGATCAGTGGGCTATAATCGTAGATGCAGGAATAATAATACTGCTCTATACGATACTTATATAAATAAAGGAATATTCATTAAAACAGAAGTTTATTGGACAACAACAAATAATGATGCTTCTACCGCATACATAGTAAACTTCCGTACTCGGCCTGCCTCAATAGACACAGATGCATATAGATATAACTACCGAATACGTTGTGTTACCAAATAATAAGAAAGTGAACTCTTATTCTACAATTGGTAGAATAATTAATAATGATGTTAAGTCAGCAGCTTAACAAAAGCGTTCTTTGACATGATGGGATTGGAGAAAAGAATATATTTGTTATATTTGCGAGTGAAAAATAGTAACAACAAATCACTTCTTTATGGAACAATCAGATGATATGGTAAGCAACTTCATTGAGAAGTTTTCCCCCCATTTATTTTGGGATACTGATCAGAGTAAACTGGATTGGACAAAACACCGTTCTTATATTGTAGAACGTGTTTTGGAATACGGTTTATTTTCGGACTGGCAACTTCTCCGTAGCAGGTTATCTGTCACCGAAATAGCGAAACAGGCCAAACAGTTCCGCCAACTCGATACAAAAACCCTTGCCTTTATCTCTGCGATATCAAATACCCCTAAAGAAGAATTCAGATGTTACAATACCAAACAATCGAACCAGTCACACTGGAACTTTTAATAGATTTACTGGCTATCCCCGAATTTAAAAATTTACGACTGGCAGGAGGAACCTCTCTGGCTCTCCAGATTGGGCATCGTAAATCCATAGACCTCGATTTATTCGGAACATTTGAAACTGAACCAGATGAGATATTGGATATACTCAATTCTATTGGTAGCTTGACTATCATCAGAAATATGAGAAATATCCACGTATTTATGATTAACGGAATAAAAGTCGACATCATAAATTATTCTTATCCTTGGTTACATCAAGCAAATAAAGCAGATGATTTACGTTTGGCGTCTATTGAAGACATTGCTGCTATGAAATTAGCAGCAATAGCCGGACGCGGAACTCGGAAAGATTTTATAGACATTCATTTTCTTCTCAGACAATTTTCTTTACAGGAAATGCTGGATCTGTACACAGCCAAATATGCAGACGGCTCCGTATTTATGATCCTGAAAAGTCTGATTTATTTTGATGATGCCGAAAATGATCCGGAACCTTTTATGTTTGAAACCATCGATTGGAATCTGATCAAATCCGAACTCCGCGATGAAGTTACTAAGCTGACTTAATTCCTTATAATATTCTTATTCCCAATCGCATCTGCTATTTGGTTACAGATGCACCGATCGTTACGCAGCCCCCTTGCCGGGGGTTGCGCGGCTTTCCGTGTGCGTTTGTGCAACCAGCCACCCCGGGACAGTTTCCCGGCTCGGTTCCGCTTCGTGGGCGGACGTGGCGCCAATAAAAAGCGTTCTTTGACATGATGGAATAAAATTGAAACAAATAGGTATTACTATATTCATTATTATTTTCCTTTCAAGAGAAAAGTAATAATCTTATCTTTGTGTTCGTGCTTAAAACAACGGAAACATGGAAACAATGCCGATCAGAAAACTCCCGGTAGGGATACAGGATTTTACCTCTTTAATAGAAGATGGTTTTTTGTATGTGGATAAAACAGATTTGGTTTACCGGATGGTAACTACCGGTAAACCTTATTTCCTAAGCCGCCCGCGCCGTTTCGGTAAAAGCCTGCTCCTTTCAACACTCGAAGCCTATTTCCTCGGACGGAAAGACCTGTTCAAGGGACTGGCTATCGAACAACTCGAAAAGGATTGGAAAGTTTACCCGGTACTTCATTTGAGTCTGAATGCTCAATTCTATGAAAATAAACGAAGCCTGGAGCAAGTGCTTGATGCTCATTTTATTCAATGGGAAAAGAAGTATGGTGAAACGGATAAAGAAGTTGGGTATTCCGCACGTTTCATGCAAATCATCCAACAAGCCTGCGAGAAAACAGGAGAGAAAGTAGTCGTCCTGATCGACGAATACGATAAGCCCCTGCTGCGCACCTTGTTTAACGACGATCTGCACGACGTTTACCGCGAAATGCTGACAGGTTTTTACACCGTCCTGAAAGATGCCGACCGTTACCTGCGTTTTGTATTCATCACCGGAGTAACCAAGTTTTCGCAGTTAGGGATTTTCAGTAACCTGAACCAATTGATGGATATCAGTATGGCTCCCGATTATGCAACGATTTGCGGTATGACAAAGGCGGAGATCGAACGCAATTTCCAACCCGAACTGGCCGCTCTTGCTGCCATGAACAAACTGACGTACGAACAAACGGTAAACGAAATGACGAAACGTTACGACGGATATCATTTCTCGGAATTCCTTTCGGATGGAATCTATAACCCGTTCAGCGTACTGAATGCATTGGTTCAAAAACGGTTCAGCAGCTACTGGTTTGCTACCGGAACACCGACGATGCTGGTAGATATGCTGAAAAAGACCGACTACGACCTGCGTCAACTCGACGGTATAGAAGTTCCGGCAGCTGCACTGATCGATTACCGGGCCGATTTTCATAATCCGGTGCCGATCATCTACCAGAGCGGGTATCTGACGATCAAAGGCTATGACCCTGCAAAGGATTTCTATACACTCAACTTCCCAAATGCTGAAGTAAAATACGGATGGCTGAATTTCATCACTCCATATTATACTCCTTTGTCGGAATCGACCGCTCCGTTTTACATCGGGAAGTTCTGGGATGAGTTGCGTGCCGGCGACGTCGATGCGTTTATGGAACGGTTGCACGCCTTCTTCGAAGGTATTCCCTATGAACTGAACAGCAAGACCGAACGGCATTATCAGGTAATCTTCTACATTGTCTTCAAACTGTTGGGACAATATGTAGATGCCGAAGTACGTAGTGCCCGCGGCCGTGCGGATGCAGTGGTAAAGACAACCGATTATATCTATGTATTCGAATTCAAACTGGACGGTTCGGTAGACGAGGCTCTCCGGCAGATCGACGAAAAAGGCTATCTGATTCCTTACACCGTCGACAGTCGCCAACTGGTCAAAGTCGGTGCCTCCTTCGACAAAGAAAAACGCAATATCGGAGAATGGAAAGCCATTTTCTGCTGACAATACCCCATTACCCTTTTCGATTTTATCCCATCATGTCAAAGAACAAACGGTCTTTAACATGATGGGATTGTTTTTTAAGCAATCGCATCTGTAACCTATAACAGATGCACCGATCGTTACGCAGCTCCCACGGCGGGAGTTGCGCGGCTTGTCGTGTGTGTCTGCATGTGAAATTGAAACGAATGAAACACTAGTATTAACCGGCGAGGCGTCCTGACAGGCACCGGACCACAATTTTTTAACGAAATGGCAAATACGCTGAAAGTATGGATGGCACCCAACTCGGTGACACCCGACCCCAAAGACAAGATCTTTGTACTCGAAACCACCGGCTAAGCCGACATCAACAAGATCTATGAAGAAATGCGTGCCGAAGACACCGGACTGCGTCTCGAAACAATCGTGCACTCGGTTACCCTCTTCCAACGCGTCTGTGCCCGCCTGCTGATGAACGGATGGCAACTCAACACAGGACTGTTCTATGCCGTGCCCCGCCTGCTGGGACTGGCAGGAGACGGCAGATGGAACCCGGAAAGCAACAGTATCTATGTGGCTTTCACGCAAGACAAAGTGATGCGCGAAGAGATCGCCCTGACAACGATCAGTATCCTGGGCACGAAATCAGATGTGATGTACATTCTCGGAACGGAAGACCGCAAGACCGGCCTGAAAGACGGGACCATGACACCGGGACGCAACTTCTTCGTGCGCGGTGCCAACCTGAAGGTGCTCGGTGAAAACGAGTCGGTAGGCGTCACCCTGACCAACACGACGACAAAAGCCGTAGTGAAACTCGACGACGACATGATCACAAAAAACAACCCTTCGGAACTCACGCTCCTGATCCCCGCCGACCTGGCTGACGGTGACTACCTGCTCACTGTACGCACGCAATTCGGTACCAGCAAACATCTGCTGAAAGAACCCCGTGAAGTATCTGTCGATGTGCATGTAGGTGACGGTGGCGGCGGTAGCGACCGTCCGGAAATCGAATAAAACCGGGAAGAGACACTTCCCAAAAACAGACAAATATCAATTTTTCAACTAACAATATGTTTAATTTAAAACAAACGAACATGAACGTAAAAAGTTTAATGTTGCTCCTCGCCCTCGCAGGATTGGGACCGAGCTGTTCAGACGATGAAGCAAACGGAAATGGCACCAGTGGTATCGCCGGACGTTCCGAGTTGCAGATCGTCTTCAGCGGAACCGGCGAAAGCCAATCGTACGAAAAAACGAAAGCGATTGCCAGCGCCAAAGAAAACCGGATAGACGACTTGCAGATTTATCTGTTTGCGTCTGCTGCCGAAAATGGTCCGTATTACTATCTGGAAACATGGAAGGACGGAGATGCAGCCTACAATCCGGAAGATGTGGATGGAGCCACCGGCAAACCGAAAACCAACTTCAAGAAGACGGAAACCGGCACAGGCTGGAAGGCATCCCTCTATCCAAACGAGTTGGGCGGAGTACCTTACATCAAGCTATTCTGTATCGCCAACAATGGTGCAGGAGGCGTACTGGCATCCGACGGTGCTACAGCTTCAAAAACGACGGATGGCAAATTTTATCAGGAAAACGGTACAACCGAAATCCTGTCTACCCTCACTGCCGTAACGACCGCCGACAACGGAGACGGCACATTTACCGTCACCCCGGGAACTACGGAAGAAGACTTTCTCAAGAGCTTTACCGCAGTCCTCGGAGCCGATGCCAACGGCGTGATCTCCACCCCGTTGCTGATGACCGGACAGGGAAAAACAAAAATCAGCGGCAACGTGTCGAAAGTCAATATCGACCTGACACGCGTGGTTGCCCGTTTCGACATCGACAATACCACCTCGAAGTCGAACCTAACCATCAAAAAGGTGACACTGGCGCAAGGACGTAAAACGGCCCCGCTGTGGGATGCTTCGCAGATCACAGCCGTAGCCAAAGAGAATCTCGCTACCTCCGACCTGATTGCACAAAAGTATGAACCGATAGATTTCGAGAAACTCAACGGTGCCAACCAGGGGATCACCGAAAGCTCGATCTATATCTACCCGACCCTGCCGACCGACGAAAGTTATCTTATTCTGGAAGGTACCTACAAGAGCCCGGTGAACTCCGACCAGGTAGAAGTCACCTACCACGTACCTATCGTGCGTACCCCGGAAGGGGCCGATAAAGGCGAATATATCTCTATCAAAGCCAACAACCGCTACTGCCTGCGTATCACCGATGTGACACTGAGCAACGTATTCGGCAGCTTCGAAGTAGTTGACTGGACCTCCGGCGGCGGTATCACCATCCGTCCCGACAACGACGCACCGGTATTCGATACCGCCAAGTCTTTCGTCGAAGGGGACAAACCGAAAGACCTGAATGCCGCCAATCCCGAAGCATCCACCTATGATTTCGAAGTTACCGGTGATGCAGACGGAAAAGGTTCGTTCATTCTCGAAATTGCCGCAACCGGAAAAGTACGCTGCGAAAAGGAAGTTATGACCAAAGCCGGCGAAACAGACTGGCTGAATATCTCGACAAGCAATTCCGAAGAACGCGACGGGGTATGGTACACCAAATTCCAGTTCCAATACGACCAGTCGATCGGCCAACAACCTGTTGCCGTACATTTCATCAACGAAACCGCTTCTTACGACCCGGCCTTGTGGACAACAGTCAATTTCTTCGGACCAAAAGCCGTTCCGTCGTTCGCAGCAGCCAAAGAAGGCAATTCGCTGGGGAACACGATCAGTGTAGACGTTCCTAAAACTCCGACAACCAGCCTCTATACCGTAAACGGCAGTTACGTCACATTCGACATCACCAGTATCGAAGGCGTCGAAGCAGGTACCCTGACCGGATACAAAGCCGAAGAAATCACAACAAACGGATTTGTTCATACATATAAGATTTCCGTAAGCGATCAAACAACAGCAGCCGGAGGTAACATGGTATTCAAGAATGCCGGCAACCCGGACAAGACAACGACTTTGGCAATTACGAAAGCAGACCCGAGTCTGAAATTCAAGGAAATCACAGACACTGATAATGTAGGTGACTGGGTTGAAGGAGTGGAAACACCGTATCCGACAACCGGAACATTGAAAATCGACCTCGATGCCTTGAACAGCTACACATTCAGGATCAATGCTCCCGAAAACCTCACTGTAAACGGACTGAACTGCGACTGGTTAACAATCTCGGAAAGCCATGCATGGAATGCCAGCGACAGATATATCGAATACACTCTAACCAAAAAAGGGGACAATCCATCCGGCACAGACGATTTCAAGCTGACTTTCACCAATAAGCTGACGGAATCGTCCAAAGGTATCAACGCTCCGGGTCTGGATATTACTATCCACAAAGATTTCAGTAAACCGAAATACAATGCCGGAACAACAACGGCTAGTTGGAGCACGTACAACACCGACTTCGCCGCGGATGCTTCCTTCGACGATCCTACGGCTGCAATGATCAGTATGTATAAATTCAACAACAGTGCGATTACCGTAACGAAGAGTTGCTCGGAAGCTGCCTCGTTCGAAGCCGTAAACGGATTGAAAGTCGATAAGATCGGAGAGACCAAAGAATATACGATCAAGGTAACCGACGCGGACCAGTTAACAGCTGCTACCACGGAACTGATTGCCCATAACGACGGAGCATACGCTACCAATAACAGTACCGACCGTAAAGCGAAACTGACAATTACATGGGCCAGCCCGGAAATAACTGTGGAAGCATTAGCAACCGGTGCGGTAACACCGACTGTCTGCGACCTCAATATTACGGTCCCAAGCGATTTCAAGAGATACACAGACGCCTCATTCAAAATCATCGGCCATAAAGGATCGACAATCACTTATCCCGATGTGACCGGAAAGTGGACCAGCTTCGATGTTTCTCCGGCTTCTATCGGGGGAGCAGGCTCTGCAACAGTCATTTTATTAGGTACAGCCGATGTTGCAGATACATCCACTATCTCTATCACTGTCCATAACGCAGTGAAGGATGAAGATGTAACAATCAATATCAGTAAAGAAGTTGCAGCACCTTAAGATAACACACCCTACCAAAGTCACTTCTGGAACTAAAAAAGGGGTGTTACTTAAGAGCCAAAAAGGCCTGCATCAGAGAGAGAACCGGCGGTTCAGGATAGCCCCGGCCTCAGCGGGTGAGTGTTAAGCGAAGGTGGAAGACGAAGCGTCCGGAGACTGTGCTGTTTGAGCGCAGCGAGTTCACAGACGACAGCGTAGTCTTTCACCGGAGCAGCGAAGCCGGTGCTGCCTTGATCTTTTCTTTGCTTCGTTTCTTTTGAATCAAGCCAAAAGAAATGAAGGCCCGTCCGGTGGCAAACCGGAATAATAATTAAAAATAAAGATTATGAACATAAAACATCTATTATCTCTCTTCGCTGCCGGAGCATTCCTCTTTGCTTCCTGCACGGAAGAAAATGAGATAAACGGAAACACTCCTATCGACGGAAGCAGTACAGACGACACTTCCGGTCGTAAAGAAGTGCTTCTGAACATAAAAAACAGCCTTGTCCTGCAAAAAACAGGTACAAAAGCTGCTGAAGAACCGATAGCGACTGAAGAGGAAAATTATATCCGTACGCTCGACGTCTATGTATTCGGAGCCAAAAAAGAAAATGATCCTTACACTCTGCAGGAAATTCATTATTACAGAGACGATGCCTCCACAGTGACACTTCCGGGTGTAGATACCTACAGTTTTAACCTGAACAACGATGCTGACGACAGCGCCATCACTACCGGTCTGCTGAAACTGAAAAAAGGCCTCTTCGTCAAACTGTATTGGCTGTCGGTAAACGACTACACCATCGAAAACAAAGGTCAGAAGGTAACGACTATCACCGGCACCATCACCGATGCGACTGGCATGCAGGCCACCGGCAAAACGGACGGAGAGTTCACAATCAAGAACAAACTGGACCCGACAAAGACTATCAAGGTGGAAGTCATTACATCTGTTCCGGTAGCGGCTACTGTCAGCAAAAGTGTGAACGATACTGGTTTGAATGCTTTAACTTCAAAAGAAGTTACGTTATATAATGCAGAAGGACAGTCTATTTTGCTTTCTACGGACATATTGGCAACATTAGAGGCTAAATCGGATGCCGGCTTCCTGAGATTGTCAAACGGCACGAACAGTGAACATAAGATCACGTTGCCGACAGCCCAGTCGTTGCCGCTAAGCACAACTCCGAAACTGGTATTCACGACCGGCGACGGTGCGACCACTGAGATCACGGTTGCCCTGAAATCTCCGGCTATCACAGCTTTAACAACAAGTGATATCCAAAGTACAACGGGAACAAACATTCTCACTGAGGCCACTGATGCAAGCAATACGAAAGTGACAATAACCGATGCTACACCCAAAAGCAAATTTACACACTCTGTAAAATCGCAGGCAGGCATCACCATCGGCGAAACTTCTTCGTGGCTCAAAGTGGCCGCAGCACCGGCAACTGGTACTCCCGGCGATTATACAACGGTCGTAACTGTTTCCATCGTTGGCGGAACCAACCTGACAGAGGCCATCACCAACGGAAAGATTGTATTGACCAACAACATTCCGAACGGAGGTGATATGACGATCGATGTGGAGACATCCGTACCAACGGCTATTCCTTAAACCATAACACGGAGAGAGTACTGTCGGCTGCCCTCTCCCATTTATTATCTTTATCATTCCATTAACAACTATCAATCTCACAAAACATGAACAAAGCAGAATTCAGAAACAAACTCGCTTCGCGTCTTGAATTAACCCAGGACTCATCAAGAAAATTATCGAAACATGTCTGGACATTCTCTCCTCCTCTCTGGAAAAAGGCGACACGATCACTTTTCAGGGTTTCGGCGTCTTCACCCTCTGGCAACAAACCCAACGTGAAGGCAGAAATCCCCGTACCGGCAAACAATGTATAATCGCTCCCCGCACAAGCGTCAAATTCAAGCCGGGTAAGTTCCTGCTGAAGAAACTGAATAAAAGTTAGATTTATCCCCTTAAATCCAAAGGGGTAAAAAACAATGAAAAGCATTCTTTAATATAATGAGATTGATAAGGATTTCGCTATATTTGTACCACCTTTTCAAACAGGTAAAAACAAAGTGATTATGGCAAAAACAATCAGACGTAAATTTCCGATAGGTATACAAAGTTTCAAATCGCTGCGACAAGATAACTATCTGTATGTAGACAAGACAGCACTCGTTTACGAATTAACGAATAGCGGGAAACCGTTCTTTCTGAGCCGTCCGCGACGTTTTGGCAAAAGCCTCCTGCTTTCTACACTCGAAGCTTATTTCCGTGGACAGAAAGAATTATTCAAAGGGTTAGCGATTGAAGAACTGGAGGAAGAATGGCTGACTTATCCGGTGCTGCATTTGGATTTAAATGCCCGGAAATATAGTACCCCACAGGATCTGGATGCTATTTTAAACCAGTATCTCGAATCGTGGGAAAAGCTCTATGGCACAGAAAAGCAAGACCGGGCACCGGAAGAACGGTTTATGTATCAAATACAACGTGCAGCCGAGCTAACAGGTCATCCCGTCGTCGTACTCGTCGATGAATATGACAAGCCGCTGCTCCAATCTTTGCAAGATAAGGAGTTGCACCAAGCCTACAAGGAGACCCTGAAAGCCTTCTATGGTGTGCTGAAAAGTGCCGACCAGTATCTGAAGTTCTATCTCCTGACAGGTGTTACCAAGTTTGGACAAGTCAGTGTGTTCAGTGATCTGAACCAACTAAAGGATATCAGCATGGATCCGCATTATAATACGTTGTGCGGCCTCACCTGGCAAGAGATTGCCGATAATTTCCAACCTGAATTGCAACTACTGGGTGAAAGAAACGATCTATCGCCGGATGAAGTACGTGAAACGATGACCCGCCAATACGATGGCTATCATTTTATGTACGGTGAAGAGGGTATTTTCAATCCATTCAGTGTTCTGAATGTATTAAGCGACGCAACCTTCGACGATTACTGGTTCAAGACGGGAACCCCTACTTTCCTGATAGAGCTTCTCAAAAAAACGGATTATGACCTGCGCAATCTGGAAGGCATGCAACTGGATGTCAACTCATTTGCCGATTATCGCGCCGACGCATCACGCCCCATTCCGGTGATCTACCAGAGCGGATATCTGACCATTAAAGGGTATGACAAGCGTTTCAGGCTTTATACGTTAGGCTTCCCCAACGACGAAGTAAAGTATGGTTTCCTAAACTTTATAACTCCGTTTTATTCATCCGTTCCAGCCAAAGACAGTGCTTTTTATATAGGTAAGTTTGTCAATGAATTGGAGTCTGGTGATGTGAACGCCTTTATGACGCGCCTTCGGGCCTTCTTTGCCGGTATTCCTTACGAATTGAATGACAAGACGGAGCGGCATTACCAAGTGATTTTCTATCTCGTTTTCCGGCTTATGGGCCAATTCACCGAAGCAGAAGTACGCAGTTGCAAAGGACGTGCCGATGCGGTTGTAAAAACACCTGACTATATCTATGTCTTCGAGTTCAAACTGGAAGGAACGGCCGAAGAAGCCCTTGCCCAAATCGATGACAAAGGCTACCTGATCCCCTACACTACCGACGGTAGACAATTGGTCAAGGTCGGTGCCAATTTCAGCGCAAAAGAACGCAATCTGGAGAAGTGGATTTCTATTTCTTAATCAACATTTAATATCCCATCCTGCTTTTTCCCGGCAATAATTTAATATCTTTGATGCCACATAAAAATAAAAGTTGGAGATGATACAAAAAGAATTGACCGGCGACCTGCAATTGAAATGGGGTCGTATGCAACAGGCAATGCGAAAGATAAATGCGGATGCATGCCTGCTAAGTGTAGATGTAAACCTGTATTATACAACCGGACGTGTGTATAGCGGATATTTTTATCTGCCCGTAGAAGGCACGCCCTGGTTCTTCGTCAAACGCCCTAACGGATTAAGCAACGACCAAATCGAATATATCCGCAAACCGGAGCAAATAGCCGAGATATTCGCTGCCCGCGGAATAAAAATGCCGGAGAAGCTGCTTCTTGAAGCCGATGAGCTGACATACAACGATTATATCCGTCTGCAATCGATTTTCAATCCCAAAGAAACCGGCAATGCAACTACATTGATGCGGACCTTGCGTGAAATCAAAACACCATGGGAAATTGCCCAGTTTCGTATCTCGGCGGCAAAACATGCCAAGACATACGCTGAAGTTCCGGAATGTTTCCGTCCGGGAATGACCGACCTCGAATTTCAGTACGAAATCGAAAAACGTATGCGCCAGAACGGTTCCATCGGGTTATTCCGTGCATTCGGTGCTAATATGGATATCTTTATGGGAAGCATCCTGGCCGGAGAAAACGCCGAAGCTCCCTCTCCTTTCGACTTCGCCCTGGGTGGCGGTGGCATGGATGCCTCCTGTCCGCTCGGAGCCAACGGCACGGTCCTGAAAGAAGGTACGGCTATCATGGTCGATATGGCCGGGAACTATACATCTTATATGACAGACATGACCCGCGTATTCTCTGTCGGTAAACTGACCGAAGAAGCCTACCGTGCCCACCAGGTAGCCCTGACAATACAAAATGAAATCGAAAACACAGCCCGTCCGGGTGTCGTTTGTTCGGAACTGTATACTATTGCTGCCGGCATTGCCGAAAAAGAGGGGCTGGCAGCCAACTTCATGGGAACCAAGCAACAGGCCAAATTCGTAGGACACGGCATAGGTATCCAAATCAACGAACTTCCGGTACTGACGCCCCGCTCCAAAGAAGAACTGCAACCGAATATGGTATTTGCCCTCGAACCCAAATTCGTTATTCCGGGCGTGGGAGCCGTCGGCATTGAAAACAGTTTCCTGGTGACAGAAACAGGATTGGAAAAACTGACACTTTTCGAAGAAGAGATCATTCAATTACATTAATTTATAAACATACAAGCACATGAAAAAGACGATTACTTTTCTGCTTCTACTGGCAATCATCATCATGCCGGCAAAAGCTGCGGATGTAGAAAACGTAAAACCGGTCAAGAATGTTATTCTTCTGATACCGGACGGAACTTCACTGGCTACCGTTTCTATGGCACGCTGGTTGCAATGGTACACAAACCCCGACAAACCCAACCTGAACCTGGACCCGTATCTGTGCGGAACCGTGCGTACGCACTCTTCAAATGCCCCTATCGGAGATTCCGCTCCGACAACTTCCTGCTATATGACCGGCTATCCGAGCCGTACCGGTTATGTTTCCACTTATCCGGAACACGACGGAGACAATGATATCTACCCGACCGACCCCGAACGCGCTTTCCAGCCGCTTACCACCGTTTTGGAAGCTGCTAAGATGACACAGGGCAAATCGACCGGTCTTGTTTTCACCTGCGAATTTCCGCATGCAACACCGGCAGACTGCTCTGCCCACAGCTACAACCGCGGTAAATATGAATGGATTGCTCCGCAGATGGCTCACAACGACCTGAATGTTGTAATCGGTGGTGGCGCATCTCTTCTTCCGGAAGAAAGCGAAGCTTATCTGAAAGGTAACGGATATGGTGTGTTTAAAAACGACATCAGCGGTATGCGTAACTACAGCGGTAACAATATGTGGGCTTTATTCGGTGACCGCGAAATGGCTTACGACATCGACCGCGACCCGGCCCAGCAACCGGACCTCGAAGAAATGACACGTATCGCAATCGAGAAACTGTCTAAAAACCCGGAAGGTTTCTTCCTGATGGTAGAAGGCAGTAAAGTAGACTGGGCCGCCCATGCAAACGACCCTGTCGGTATGGCAACAGATATGCTGGCTTACGACCGTGCCTGTGGTGCTGCACTTGAATTTGCCCGTCAGAACGGAGAAACAGCCGTTATCATGGTTCCCGACCACGGAAACAGCGGTATCAGCATCGGCCGTTATTCTTGCGGAGGTTATGATAAACTTACAAAAGATCAACTGTTCCACCAATTCTCTCTTTATAAACTGACGGCAGAAGGTTTCGCCAAGAAAGTAAACAGTGAACCCAACTCCGAAGTACAGAACATCTTCCGCGAATATGCCGGTTTCGAACTGAGCCCGGAAGAACTGGACGCATTGAACCATTGCAAAGACTACAAGAACAGCCCGATTCCTGAAAGCGAACGTACCACCGAAGGGAAAGGCTCCCTCTACAGCGGTTCGCTGACCTCTTTCATGTCTAAGCTGCTTACATCAAAAACCTGTTTCGGATTTACAACCGGCGGACACACCGGTGAAGACGTTTTCCTGGCAGCTTACCACCCGGACAAAGCCAGCCTTCCCATCGGTATGCACACCAACATCGAACTGAACGCATATCTGTGCGCCTTGTTCGGCATGGACCGTGACAAACTGGACGAACTGACAGAAGAGAACTTCGCTCCTCACACAGAGGTCTTTGAAGACTATAAATGTGAGATTATTCCGGCAAAAGACGAGAAAGGCTCTCCCTCTCTGGTCGTGAAAAATAAAAAGAAACAAATCAACATCACCCCGTTCAGCAATATCGTCACAATCGGTAAAAAAGGACAGGAAGAAGTCCGGCTCAACTCGGTTGTAGTTTATGTAGATAAGAACAATACATTCTACCTTCCGACGAAGCTGGCAGAATATCTGAAATAAATACAAGCGGAGGCTATTCAGTCTCCGCTTTTTTTATACTTTTGCAAGAAAGACAGATTATACACAAAATGAAAAGTAAAAGTTTAGTTTCTATCGATCAATGTTCCAAAGAGGACATTCTTCGTATTCTGGATAACGCCAGGAAGTTTGAGGAAAATCCAAACCGAAAGCTACTGGAAGGCAAAGTGGCTGCCACCCTGTTTTTTGAACCCTCTACACGCACGCGATTAAGCTTCGAAACAGCTGTCAACCGCCTGGGCGGACGAGTGATCGGATTCCAGGATGCTTCTACCACCAGTTCTTCCAAAGGGGAAACGCTGAAAGATACCATCCTGATGGTCAGCAATTATGTCGACCTGATCATTATGAGACATCATCTGGAAGGCGCTGCCCGTTATGCATCCGAAGTAACGGACATACCTATCATCAATGCGGGCGACGGTGCCAATCAGCATCCCTCGCAGACTATGCTCGATTTATACTCCATTCAGAAGACACAGGGAAAACTGACCGACCTGAACATCACCATGGTGGGCGACCTGAAATACGGACGGACAGTGCATTCGCTGATTGTCGGCATGTCACATTTTAATCCAACTTTTCATTTCGTGGCTCCGGACGAACTTCGCATGCCGGACGAATACAAGAATTTCTGCGACGAGCACGGCATCAAATATTACGAACATACGACATTCGATGAAGATGTTATCAACCAGTCCGATATTCTTTACATGACCCGCGTACAACGCGAACGCTTTACCGACCTGGAAGAATATGAACGGGTAAAGAATGTGTATATCCTGCGTAATAAGATGCTCGAAGGAAGCCGTGAAAACCTTCGTATCCTTCATCCCCTGCCCCGCGTAAACGAAATTGCTTACGATGTGGATGATAATCCGAAAGCCTACTACATCCAGCAGGCACGCAACGGATTGTTCGCCCGTCAGGCAATTATTTGTGAAGTTCTTAATTTATCAATTGAAGATTAATCAGTCATGTCAGTAGAAAAGAAAAGAGAATTGCAGGTTGCCGCTCTGGAGAACGGAACTGCTATCGACCATATCCCCCCCAGCCAATTATTTAAAGTGGCCAAATTGTTGGGACTTGAAAATATGGATAACACAATCACGATCGGAAACAATTTCCAAAGTAAAAAAATGGGATGCAAAGGCGTGATTAAAATATCCAACAAGTTTTTTGAAGAAGACGAAATCAACCGTATCGCCCTGATTGCTCCCAAAGTAATCCTGAACATTATCCGTGATTATGAAGTTGTGGAAAAGAAAACAGTTACATTGCCGGACGAACTGGTTGGATTGGTTAAATGTAACAATCCGAAATGTATCACCAATAACGAACCGATGCCGAGCCGTTTCGAAGTAATAGACAAAGAAAAGGGAACAATCAAATGTCGTTATTGTGAACGTAAAATCAATAAGGAAGATATTATTATTAAATAAGTTTTTATGAAGCAAGACTGGAAGCCCGGTACCATGATTTATCCTTTACCCGCCGTAATGGTTAGTTGTGGCAGCGAACCTTCAGAATACAATATTATAACGGTGGCGTGGGTCGGTACAATCTGTACCAATCCACCCATGTGTTATATATCCGTACGTCCCGAACGTCACTCCTATCCCATACTGAAAAAGAATATGGAGTTCGTCATCAACCTGACAACACGCGAACTGGCCTATGCAACCGACTGGTGCGGTGTCAATTCAGGTAAAGGGCACCATAAGTTTGAAGAAATGGGACTGACACCGGGTAAAGCCACGTTAGTAAACTGTCCCACTATCGAAGAAGCACCTCTTTGCATTGAATGCCGGGTCAAGGAAGTGATTGCTTTAGGCAGCCACGATATGTTCATAGCCGATGTCCTGAATGTTCAGGCAGATGATAAATACCTGGACCCGCAAACGGGAGCATTCGATATGCAACGGGCCGACCTGCTGGCTTATTCACATGGGAAATATTATGGATTAGGTGAATTTGTCGGTAAATTCGGCTGGTCGGTAAAAAAGAAAAAATAAACGTATGAAAAAGATACTTCTTCTATTGCCTGTGTTTTTTCTCTGTATATCAGCCAATGCGCAGAAATTTATACAGATTGAGGACAAAGCGTTTAACTTCGGAGCAAAGGTTGGTGTCAACTCTACGTTTCCAATCGTTAATTCGCTTACAATAGATGATGTCAAAGCGGAGAATATCCGCCTGCAATATAAGGTAGGCTATCAGGCTTCTGTCTTTTGCAGAATCAATATCGACCGTTTCTTTATCCAGCCGGACCTGTCATGGTATCACACGAAAGGAGACATTCTTTTCTCCATGCCACAAAATACCGAGTCCAACTTAGCTGATAGCAATACACCGGAAACAGACCTGCTTCAATTAAAAACCACCTCACTCGAAATGCCAGTTATGATTGGCTATTACCTTGTCAAGGAAGGACCGTATGCCCTCAGTATGATGGTAGGTCCTAAAGTGAAGTATAATTATAAGGTACGCTATACGACACATTTCTCTGAGGTCACGAATGAATACATCAACGACAGCACTCCGTTTGAGTTGGGTATTGCCACAGGGTTGGGTGTCAGCATCTGGAGGCTCTTTTTCGAATTCACCTATGAATTCGGACTCAACAAAGTCGAATCCGATTTCAAAGACAAATCCTCGCAAAACCCGATTGAAAGAAACATCTCGATCGACAAACGGACTAACATGATGAGTTTCTCACTCGGTTTTCTGTTCTGACCTGTACTATTTTCCACAGATATCTTTGAAAGGACACCAGGCACAGGCTTTTTCCGTTGTTGTCTGTGTAAACGGTGTTTCACGTCCGAATATCTCATCCAGACAACGGCGCAATTCTCCTTCAAACGCTTCGGAATATGCCGAGAAATCTGTTACCGATTCCGTTTTCGTCCGTTCAATGCGTCTGCTGACTGAGGCGTCGAACGAGTCGGAGAAAAGCGTACGCATATAATAGATACCCGGCTGAATCGTCTTTCCTGCGGGAGCGGCTCCAAGCATCCACGAATACATGAAAACCTGCATCACGGCTTTGGCACGGTCTTTATCTTCCTTATCGAACAAGCTTTCGACCGAAGTGAAAACAGATGTTCCGCTCCCACTCTTATAGTCGATAATACGAACCGCATCACGCACCTCGTCAATACGGTCGATAAAACCTTTCAACTGAATCTCTGTCCGGTTGTCACCCAACGTAAACAGACGGTTAATCTTCCGTTCCGATTCAATATATCGGAAAGGCGTCAGTTTACTGTCACGTTCCAATATCTTCTCCACATATTTCCGAATCATCTCACCTATCAGAAAATTCTGCCCCGTCAGAGGACGTACGACGTCCGACATAAAGAAAATTTCTGCAAATGCCCGGGCAATGGCACCCGTCAGGACAGGCGTATCTTTCTTAATTGCTTTCAGCAGGTCGGCTGTCACTATTTTTCCACAGAGAGGCATATAGAGTTCTTCCATTACCTTATGCAGGATGCTACCGAACACGTTACTTTCAATCGTTTCGCTAACCTCTTCTTCCTCCTGTATACCTTCGACTACCGAGAAATAGAATTTCAACGGACAGTCCAGATACGTATTGACGGCACTGGCGGAAATGGCCCGGTTTCCCCCTTTGTGGAAAGCATTCAAGCGTTGCATCACCTCGTCCGTCTTCTTCACCTGCAAGGCCGGAGTCTTGGCAGACGATACATTATATACGAGCAGTTTGTTTTGCAACGGCACTTCGTAGTGATAATGCAATTGATGGACAAAACGGCTGACTTCGCCAGTCTGTAAACCATTACTGCGGGTATCATAGAGTAAACTGACATGGCTCGCCCTATATATTAAACGGTAAAAATGGTAGGCCCAGACACTGTCCTGATGTTCATAGGTCGGTAAACCGAATCCTCTTCGCAGATTATACGGGATAAATGAGTTTGCCGCCTTACGCAACGGGAAAATCCCTTCATTCATGGAAAGGATAATCAGCCGGTCGAAATCCAGTGCACGGGTTTCAAGTACTCCCATAATTTGCAAACCGGACAACGGTTCTCCCCGGAAAGGAATGGTAATCGTATCGGTTACCCGCTTGAGCAGACGGAAATAGGTATCTATCTTCATTTCTATTCCGGCATCCTGCATAATTTCTTTCATCCGGTTGACAGTCGTAAAATAATGGAAGATAAATTCCTGCTCAAGGTCATTGGTCCGTTGCGTGGCATCCTCTTCTTCTTCGCCGGACGACAAGGCGTGCATCACCTTGTTCAGCTCCTGCAAGACATTAATAAGATAATCGGAAAATGTATTCACATCGGTCACCGGAAGAAAGAGGACCGACAACAAATCAGTCTTTCCCAAATCGGCGGCAGAAATATATATCCGGTTATTTTCCGCAATATCTTTCACCAGGACATTCACTATTTCCGGGCAGGTCGAACTGATATACCGGTGATTCAATATAGGTAATACATCCCGGAAATAAAAGACCGGTTGCCGGTCTACATAGCGTACGTTTTTCTGCAACGCAAGAATATATTCCATCAACGAAGCGACAGGCGTACCCGCCAACGGGTATCCCATCGTCACATTAATCCGGCGAATCTGTTCAGGAATTGCGTTCAGCACCGGAATAAGCAAATGTTCGTCGGGCAGAATGATAGCTGTACGCAATGCTTCCTCGGGTGACATCTCATCCTCCTTGCATAGTTCATTTAATAAGGTATAGACCTGTTTCGCCTGGCCGATACCGGACGGAATACCGATGACTTCAATTTCCGTATCTACTTTCTCTTCGGCAGGAAGCGGATATTGAGAAGGGAAGTTTTTGAGATTGCGCTCAACAAAATAAGAGGCTTTGTTGTTCGGGTCGGTCACCTTGTCAGAAGCATAATCCCAATAGAAATCGGCAATGCCCCGTTTCTGCAACTGAATCAGAAAACGTTCCTCAGCCACAGACAAAGCATTTAGTCCGACAAAGACAACCTTCGTATAAGGCAGGTCACAACAGTTGTTCTGCTCCATCTGTTCGACTACTTCGCGGAATATCATTCCTTCATAGCCTCTTCCTTCTGCGGCTAATGCGTCACGCAAGTCATTGTATAATGTATACAGGATTTTCCACACGGCAAGAAACTCTTCCTGATTCGGAGAATCTCCTTTCGGATAGAACGATGACCAGAAAGTACGGATAGCGGCAATCTGCTCTGCATCCAGAAAGCTGAAATCATTTTCTATCTCCCGCAAGTCCGTTACATTGGTAAACAGCATGCGGGCGTCGGCCATGTATTTATCGACATCATCGAAATCGTTCAATAACATTTCTCCCCAGTACAGGAACTCATCGAAAGTTTCTGTCGAACCGCTATGCCGGACATAAATATCATACAGCATAAACAGCATATTGATTCTGTCGGCCGTCTGTTTACCGCTCAACTGCACAAACAAGTCGTTGATGGTCAAGATTGTCGGGGAGAAAAGTGGTTTGTCAGCTACTTCCGAAAGATATTTCTGAAAGAACAATCCCGTTCTGCGGTTAGGGAAAACAAAGGCCAGCCTGCTGACCTCCCCTCCGTATTGCTGATAAAATAAAGAGGCTATCTGTTGTAAAAATGGTGTCATTTGCTTCGTTGTTGTTGTTATGTTATCGATGTAATGCCTTCAACTTTTGTAGAAGAAGCCTACTTTCACCGTTTAACCGAGGTTTACTCTCAAAATACTCTCGATCCTTTCCTGTTCGTCTGCCGTGAAATTCGTATTGCGCAGCGCTTTCAGGTTGTCGAGCAGTTGCTCTACCGAACTGGCACCTATCAACACACTGGTTACGCGATCGTCTTTCAATAGCCAGGCCAGTGCCATTTCAGCAAGGGTCTGTCCACGTTCGGTAGCCAAATCGTTCAGAAGGCGAATCTTATTTATCTTATCATCCGTCACCTGTTCCCGTTTCAAATGGCCGGTTGACTTAGCGGCTCTTGAATTTTCAGGTATTCCATGCAGATATTTATTAGTAAGCATTCCCTGTGCCAAAGGAGAGAAAGCAATCATGCCGACACCTTTTTCTTGTAGCAAAGGCAGCAAATCTGGCTCGGTCCAGCGGTCGAACATAGAATAACGGGCCTGATGGATCAGGCAAGGAACGCGATGTTCTTTCAAGACAGCCAACGCCTTTTCCGTCTGTTCCGCATTATAATTTGAGATACCTACATACAGCGCTTTCCCCTGGCGAACGATATCTACCAAAGCCCCCATCGTCTCTTCTATCGGTGTTTCCGGATCAGGACGATGGGAATAGAAGATGTCCACATACTCCAATCCCATCCGTTTCAGACTTTGGTCTAGACTTGCCATCAGATACTTACGGCTTCCCCAGTTTCCGTACGGCCCCGGCCACATATCATAACCGGCCTTTGTCGAAATAAGAAGTTCGTCACGGTAAACTCCCAAACCTTTTTTCAGAATCCGGCCGAAATTCTCTTCTGCCGAACCATAGACCGGGCCATAATTATTGGCCAAGTCAAAATGGGTAATGCCGTTATCGAAAGCCGTATAAGCTATCTTTATAAAATTATTGAAGACATCCACACTTCCGAAGTTATGCCATAACCCTAAAGAAATGGCCGGTAACAAAATACCGCTACGTCCGCAACGGCGATACGTCATGCCGGCATATCTGTTTTCATCTGCTGTATATATACTTTCCATGGTTTATTTTTATTTCCTACAAATGTAAGTAAAATCACCATAAAATAATCATCTTCTTTGCTTCCGTTGCCTCCTTTGAATTATTAGTGCTTATCGCAGCCCTGTAAATATAAACTCCGGGACGGACATGGCTTCCCGAATTATTTCTCAAATCCCAATCTATCACATAATCTTTGAATAATTCGGACGAACCAGTCTCCTCATGTTTCCAATGCAGCCGGCCTGCAATGTCGTAGACCATGATACCGACTTTCATCTGGGATTCGGGGCGGTTGTGTGTAAGATGGAATTCAACATTACCTTTTGCCGGTGTCGGAGTTGCGACAATATTGGTGATGAAAGGTTTCAAGCTCTCATCTACTTCGAACCGGAACGTGTAAGTTGTTGGATTTCCCATGACATCCCAAACTTTAAAGACAGCCTCATGCATTCCCGCACTTAATTGCGGAATACCGAATCTCACTTCACCTTCTCCTTTCCGGCCAAATATATTGTCATAGTAAGAATTCAGATTATAGCTGGTAAAAGGTTTATTGTCTATCATAAGCATCACATCATGCCCGACACCGCCTTCTGTTATATCCACTCCCGTCTGATCCCACAACTGGGCATAGAAAAACGGAGTTGTATTTACTTTGTCACCACTCACAAATGTCGAATCGTTCAAATAAAGTTTTACTATTTCAGGACCTTCGTGATCGTCCAAAGGATCATCAGAAGTACCTTGTACCTTATAATTCGTAAAGTTACCTTTTGCTTCTATTTTCTGCTCGCTATCCGAAGCATACAGAATCATCTTTCCGGCCTTACCGGAATAAGAAATATTGCCCGGGACATAAAAAGAGAAACTGAATTTGCCATTCTGAACCTGAGTTGAACCTTTATAAACAAGGTTTTTATAATCCATATATTTAAAAGCAGTATCATTCCTGAAGTTATTCCGTGTCGTAATTTCGATTTTACTATCCATCACTTTCACTTCCAGCTTTCCGTTGAAATTATCAATTATCGAATTATCCGGAGCTAATATCTCTCCCTCTACAGTCACTTCATCATAAGCTCTGAAATTAGTTGAATTCTGAACCGCATCTTTTCCATTAATCGTATTAATACGTATTTTATGGGAAGGCAAAGCCAACTTTAAAGCAGGATCACCAATAAAGGTAAAATTCAGGTTTTTCGATCTTAATGATTTATTATCAGCCTTAACACTTCTGACCACATCGCCCAAAGCCGGATACATACTTTGATCGAATAACTTCTCTAGGAAACTATTATTTATTCTATCATTCTCAGAACCGTAAGCCACTCGAACAGTTGTATACAATGCTATCCCCCCACTTTTTTCATTTAGAAAAATGCTCTCTCCTGCCGACGTTGCCAGTGCATCAAAACGACAAAAATCACAGGTAGCCGTAATCCATAATGGTAATTTGGGATAGGAGAATTTATCTATCATCGGTAGTGTAAGAACATTCTCATCAGACCACGAAGTCGTGTTTCCATGCCCTGTATAATTAATCAGCATCAATCCCTCTCTTAACTTCTTATTCATTTCGTCTGTTACGACCGAATATGAATTTGAACTAGAATAGTCTTTGGCATAATTATCAAAAAACAATCGACTTGCCAGAACATCCGGTGCTTTCTCTTCAACCGTTTGAGCTGCTCCATTTGCATATTTCATATGATCATTCGCTTGTTTTTTTACTTTATCCGCATTACTTCCATCATCTGCCACAAAACAAGTTTCATTTTTCCAAATGCCCAGTTCTTCATTATTCATATAACGAATAACCTTATTGACTATCTTCCGGGCATCCGAAACCGAACGGATAGGGAAACGGCCTATCCCTATATCCACCGGACACGATTCTACACTTTTCCCATTAGAAGCATCATCCAGAAAACCAAAATAATCATCTGTCACATAAGATTTTTCATCCAATGAATTTTCTGACTGAAAGGTAAGCAGGAAATTCTCTCTCTCCTTATCACTCATCTTACTCCATGATTCCGTAACAAAGCGGTTATCGTAAGCACCATCTCCGAAAAGCAACAAGTATTTCGGACGATCCTCTTTTGATGCCGCTTTATCATACAACATCTTCATAAACCTTCTATAGGCTGTTGCGTCGGGAGTTCCACTTGAAAATTCATTATATATTTCTTCCGGTGTTACCACTTCCACACGTAAACCATCTTGTGTTTCATGTGCTTCTTTCAATCTCTCCGCTTCTTTTCGTAAAGTAGACGGAGAGATAATAATCATATCTTTATTCGACCAGCCATGAAGGTTCCTGCACTCAACCGCTCCTTTACTGACAGGGACAGGAAAATCCGTACGATCAGTCCTTATCAAAACAAATTCTCTTAATGAATTACTTTCCGGAATAGTAAAAGACATGGTAGAGCCAGTCAGTTCTGTTTCTATAATTTTACAGTTTGCAGGGTCTGTTATATCCATAACCATACAGGCTGAATTAGCGCCTTCTATTACAAACCGGGATATATGATTCCGGGATTTAAATGAACGGAAAAATGTATATGGTTCATTGTAAGTCTTCAATTGACGTTTGACATTCAAACGGATATAATCGACATAGCCATCGGTACTGGGTTGCTGTGATTTCTTATACTCCAGCTTAACACTTAAATGATCCCCTGCCTTATATTCATATTTTTGGGCTAATTCCATATCCTTGCCTTTTGTGTATGTTCCACTTTGAAGGGAAGTGTTTCCATTATACAGCTTATTTCCTGCAAAAGATAACGTAATTTCACCTTGTGCCTCTGATGTTGTAGTGAGTGGTACAAATCTGCAATCTACATAAATTTCACCTTCGACTATCCCTAATGTCTCCGGATTTCCAAAGTCATTGAAAGTCTGGGCAGACTGCGATAACTTCTCAAACAATCTCCTTCCCGATAAATTAATAGAAACCAACTCTTTTTCATGGAGTAAATAGTCATCAAAAGTTTCTATTCTCTCACTGGTAGTTCTATCATATTTAATCTGCTCCGGGACTTTAACCTCCGCCCCGTCTGTCAGAAAATAATATCCATACACAGAGTAAGGATTATTGGTATGCGTAAAATTTTCATTTCTTATCTGAGCTTCCCATTTCGTCGTTCCCCGCCCATAAAAAAGGATATAATCATCCTTTCTCAGCACCGGGACAGCAGGCAGATCATCCACATAAGGTTTTGTGAAATCTTCTTCCAAAGGCCAGCCACCATATCCATAGACAGCAACTTTCGAAGGATCGTCAAATCCCATCTTCTTCAATTCAGAATAAGTAAGTTTGTAGATTCCATCCTGCTCTATCTGTATTTTCACCCAGTTTCCTTTGCTCAATACAGAGTTGTCCGTATACCGTTCACCGGCCTTTACCGAGAGCGAAAAACAGAGGCAAAGCAAAACTGCGATACCACTTATCAGAAATGATCTTGTTTCGTGTAGTTCCATATTTTCAACTATTCAATGATCTTTTAACGCTTTCTGTTTTGTTTTATTATAAAAGAGCGGGAGAATCAAATAATAAGTTCATTAACTTTGCTGAAACGGAAAATAACATAAACAAATAAATCTGATGAAGAAAAAAGTATCGAATAATTCGCTCACCATTCAGGTGTCGCCACATGGAGCCGAACTAAGCAGCATTGTTGCCAACGCAACCGGTAAAGAATATTTATGGCAGGCCGATCCTACCTTCTGGAAACGCCATTCGCCGATACTTTTCCCTATCGTAGGTAGTTTATGGAACAACGAATATCGCCATAACGGAAAGACTTACAAGTTATCACAACACGGTTTTGCACGGGATCAGGAATTTAAACTGATAAAAGAGACTGATACGGAATTGCGGTTTCAACTACAGGATAATGAGGATACATTACAATTATATCCTTTTCCCTTTTGTCTGGAGATAGGATACAAACTGGCCGGAAACCAGATAGAAGTCTTATGGACAGTGAAAAATACCGGAAACGAGGAACTGCATTTCCAGATTGGAGCGCATCCGGCTTTTTATTATCCTGATTATGATAAAGACAGCAGTTCAAGAGGCTTCTTTGCCTTCGACCGGCATGAGGGACTTTCCTACAAACTCATTCAGGAAAAAGGTTGTATCGGAGACAAGGAATATGCGCTTTCACTTGACAAAGAAGGATTATTACCATTGGATATACATACTTTCGCTAAGGATGCATTAGTACTTGAAAACAGCCAGGTAAAGCGGGTGGATTTACTGAAACAGGATGGCGGCTCTTATCTGACGGTATATTTCACAGCGCCTGTTGTCGGCCTTTGGTCGCCTCCCTCAAAGGACGCACCCTTCGTATGTATCGAACCCTGGTATGGCCGTTGCGACCGTATTAACTACACCGGGGAATATAAAGACAGAGACTGGATGCAACATTTACAGCCGGGAGAGACGTTTGATACGTCCTATATTATAGAGATACATGGATAGAAAATATTGAACCGGCCTGTTTCATTATGATGGTGCCTGTAGGGGCGGTTCGCGAACCGCCCCTACCAACGACACTACATTTACCTTTATTTCAATCCCCTGTTCTTCAACAACGGTTCCGTGTTCGGTTCTTTACCACGGAAATTTTTATACATATCCATTGCGTCGTCGATGCCGCCAGGGGTAAGAACGTATTCACGGAATTTGGCTGCTACTTCCTGATTGAAGATATCTCCGGTTTCCTTATAAGCCTGGTAAGCATCTGCATCCAGGACTTCGGCCCAGATGTAACTATAATAACCGGCTGTATATCCGCCACCCATCGTGTGATTGAAATAAGTAGTGCGATAACGGGAAGGTATCTGTTTCAATAGTCCGCGTTCACCCAAAACAGTTTCTTCAAACTTCATGACGTCTGCACCTTCATGTACTTCCTTCAATACATGGAAATCCATATCGAGTAAAGAAGCGGCCAGATATTCAGTCGTAGCAAAGCCCTGTCCGTACTTTCCGCTTTTATCCAACTTTTCAATCAGTTCGGCCGGAATCACTTCGTTTGTCTCATAATGTTTCGCATATTCTTTCAGTAACTCAGGTTCGAACACCCAATGCTCCATCACCTGTGAAGGCAGTTCGACGAAATCGCGGGGAACACCCGATACACCATAATAATGTACGTCCTTAAACAAGTTATGCAAACCGTGTCCGAACTCATGGAATAATGTTTCCGCTTCATCCGCACTCAACAAAGCTGGTTGCCCCGGAGCCGGCTGGGAGAAATTACATACAATCGTTACGACCGGTCCCTGACGTTTGCCGTCTTTATAAGTCTGCGAACGATAGGTTCCGCACCATGCACCGCCGCGTTTGCTGGCTCTCGGGAAGAAATCCATATAAAGAACACCCAGATGCGTACCATCTTTATCCTTACATTCGAAAGCCTGTGCATCCGGATGAGGCAACGGTATTTCCTTGATAGGTGTAAAGGTAATACCATATAATTTATTGGCTAACAAGAAAGCACCGTCACGCACATTCTCCAGTTTCAGATACGGGCGAACCTGGTTTTCATCCAAATCGAACTTAGCCTTCTTCGCTTTTTCGAAATAATAACGCCAGTCCCAACCTTCCGCTTCGAAGTTGCCACCTTCCTTTTTTATTTCGGCATTGATATCAGCCAGTTCTTCTTTCGCTTTCCCCAGGGCAGGTTTCCATATTTCGTCCAACAGAGCATATACTTTATCCGACGTTTTTGCCATACGGTCTTCCAGGACGAAAGAGGCATAATCGTCATATCCCATCAACTTCGCTTTTTCCAGGCGAAGCGTAACCAGTTTAAGCACGACATCTTTGTTATCGGCATCATTGCCATTATTTCCACGGTTGATATAACCTTTGAAAATCTTTTCACGCAACGCACGGTTATCGGCATATTGCAGGAAAGGCATCACGCTCGGATTATGCAAAGTGAAAAGCCATTTGCCTTCCAACCCTGCTGCACGGGCAGCAACCTCCGCGTTCAGTATCAGGCTTTCGGGCAGGCCGGCAAGGTCGTCTTTATTCTCAATAACCAATTGGAAAGCGTTTGTTTCCTTCAACATATTTTGTCCGAATGTCAACTGAAGCATGGATATCTCACTGTTCAGTTCACGTAAACGGGCTTGTTGCTCTGCATCCAGGTTCGCACCGCCGCGGACAAAACTCTTATAGGTTTCTTCCAGCAACTTCTTCTGTTCCTTATTCAGGTTCAGAGATTCCCGATTATCATACACGGTCTTTACACGGGCAAACAAATCTTTGTTCAAGCGGATATCATCACTGTTCTTTGATAATAACGGAGACAACTCACGGCTTAACGCCTGCATCTCATCATTTGTGTTGGCACTGTTCAGTCCGCTGAAAACGGCATTGACCTTACGCAGCAGGCTACCGCTCTGGTCAAGAGCAACAATCGTATTCTCAAAATCGGGAGCAGCCGTCTGACCGACAATATCATCTACTTCCTTTTGTTGTTGCGCAATCGCCTCCTTAAAAGCAGGCATATAATCCTCCAGTTCGATTTTATCGAAAGGAGGAACTCCGAACGGAGTCGTGAACTCCGTTAGTAAAATATCTCCTGGAGCTAAGATTTCAGACTTTTTCTCCGACGAACTGCAAGCACTAAGTGCAACAGCTATGCCGGCTGTCATAATCATTTTCTTCATATTGTTCTGTTTAAGCATGTTACATGCGCAAAGATAATAAAAAAATCTTATTTTAACCCTCTGTTCTTTAGCAACGGTTCAATGCCTGGCTCCTTGCCACGGAAGTTTTTATACATATCCATTGCATCATCGATACCACCCGGGGTAAGGACATTTTTACGGAACTTGGAAGCGACCTCGGGGTTGAAGATATCGCCGGTTTCTTTGTAAGCCTCGAAAGCATCGGCATCCAGCACTTCTGCCCAGATGTAACTGTAATATCCGGCTGTATAACCACCTTCCATCGTATGACCGAAATAAGTAGTACGGTAGCGCGGAGGTATCTGGCGGATTAATCCGCGTTTGTTCATCGCTTCAGCTTCAAAGGCTTCGATATCCATGCCGGACAGCTGTTCTTTCAAGGTATGATAATCCATATCCAACAAGGAAGCGGCCAGATATTCGACCGTAGCAAAGCCCTGTCCGTATTTGCTGCTTTTCACAATCTTGTCAACCAGCTCCTGCGGAATCACTTCTCCTGTCTGATAATGTTTGGCATATACTTTCAACACTTCCGGTTCGAACACCCAATGTTCCATTACCTGCGAAGGCAATTCCACAAAGTCGCGGGGAACACCGGCTACTCCGGTATAATGAACATCAGCAAACAAACCATGCAAGGCATGACCGAACTCATGGAAGACGGTTTCCGCCTCATCCGCACTCAGCAATGCAGGTTGCCCGGCAGCCGGTTTACTGAAATTAAATACGGTGGTAACAACCGGCAGCACTTTCTTTCCATCTTTATAACTCTGGTCACGGTATCCGCCACACCAGGCACCGCCACCTTTACCCGGACGAGTATAGAAATCCATATAAAGGACACCCAGTGAAGAACCATCCTTATCCTTACATTCGAAAGCAAAAGCATCCGGGTCCGGCTTCGGTATGTCCTTGATTTCCGTAAAAGTTATTCCATACAACTTATTCGCTACATAAAAAGCACCTTCACGCACATGGTTCAGTTCCAGATAAGGGCGGACTTCGTTTTCATCCATATTGAATTTTGCCTGACGGGCTTTATCCGCATAATAACGCCAGTCCCAACCTTCGGCTTCGAAGTCGCCGCCTTCCTTCTTTATTTCGGCATTGATATCGGCCAGTTCTTCCTTCGCTTTTTTCAGCGCCGGAGTCCAAATCTGGTCAAGCAAGTTATACACATTCTTCTCGTTCTTTGCCATGTTCTCATCCAGCACAAAAGCGGCAAAGTCTTCATAACCCAGCAGTTTGGCCTTATCCAGGCGGGCAGCTACTAGTTCTTTGACAACGTTCTTATTGTCATTCCCGTTGCCATTGTTTCCACGGTTGATATACGCCTTGAATATCTTTTCCCGTAACGCACGGTTATCGGCATATTGCAGGAAAGGCATCACACTCGGATTGTGGAGTGTGAAAATCCATTTGCCTTCCATTGAGTCGGCAGCGGCAGTTTCGGCAGCAGCGGCAATCAACGATTCAGGAAGTCCGGCCAAATCCTCTTTGTTATCTACAACCAGTTTGAAGGCATTCGTTTCTTTCAGTACGTTCTGCCCGAAAGTCAGCTCCAGGACAGATATCTTTTCATTCAGTTCACGCAACCGGGCTTGCTTGTCAGCGTCGAGATTGGCTCCGCCACGTACGAAACCTTTGTAGGTTTCCTCCAGCAACTTCTTCTGCTCCTTATTCAGGTTCATTGAAGCCTGCTTGTCATACACAACTTTTACACGGGTAAAGAGAGCCGGATTCAGGCTGATATCATCCGAATGGGCGGAAAGAACTGGATACAGTTCCTGCTCCAGAGCTTGTATTTCGTCGGTCGTATTCACACTCGACTGACCGCTGAAAGCATACATCACTTTCGTCAACAATTCACCTGAGCGATCTAAAGCGACAATCGTATTCTCGAACGTCGGTTCTTCCGGATTATTGACAATAGCATCGATTTCCTTTTTCTGTTCTTCCATCCCTTTCTCAAATGCCGGCTTGTAATGAGCCACTTCTATCTTGTCGAAAGGAGGAACACCGAACGAAGTCGTATATTCCGTAAAGAACGGATTGGGTGCGGCATCGGCCACATCGCTTTTCTTCGAGGAGTTGCAAGCTCCTAAAACTACTGCCAGACCGGCAGCCATAAGCGCTTTATTCATAACTGTTATATTGTAAGAATTAATTTATATCCACATTATTTATAGAATCAGACACGCAAAGATAGGTAAGTTTTATTTTACTTTGTTCCCCTAACATTATAAATAGATTAGCCATGAACAGAATATGTAAATTGTTTGGTATTAAATATCCTATTATACAAGGTGGAATGGTTTGGTGCAGCGGCTGGCGGCTGGCTTCGGCGGTGAGCAATGCCGGAGGACTCGGACTGTTGGGAGCCGGCTCCATGCACCCCGAAGTATTACGCGAACATATCCGGAAATGCCGGGCTGCCACCGACAAGCCTTTCGGGGTTAATGTACCTTTGATGTATCCGGAAATCGAAAATCTGATGAACCTGATGGTCGAAGAGGGAGTAAAAATCGTTTTCACCTCTGCGGGAAGTCCCAAAAAATGGACTCCGTTCCTGAAAGAACACGGCATAACGGTCGTCCATGTGGTGAGCAGTTCCCTGTTTGCCGTCAAATGTGAGGAAGCCGGTGTGGATGCGATTGTTGCCGAAGGTTTCGAAGCCGGAGGACATAACGGACGGGAAGAAACAACCACACTTTGCCTGATTCCCGCCGTACGCCGTGCCACTTCCCTCCCGCTCATGGCGGCCGGAGGAATAGGAACCGGTGATGCCATACTGGCCACTTTTGCGCTTGGGGCCGAAGGTGTACAGATTGGAACACGTTTCGCATTGACTGCAGAAAGTTCCGCCCATGAAAACTTCAAGCAGCTCTGCCTCAGCCTCAACGAAGGCGACACGAAGCTGTTGCTGAAAAAGCTCGCTCCCACCCGCCTGGTGAAAGGCGGTTTCACAACTGCCGTAGAAGAAGCCGAAGCGCAGGGCGCATCGGTCGAAGAAATGCGTGCCTTATTAGGTAAAGGCAGAGCCAAGAAGGGTATGTTCGAAGGCAATCTGGAAGAAGGAGAACTGGAAATCGGACAAGTCGCCGCCCTGTTCAGAAAAGAAGAAACGGTTGCCGAAGTGATGGAAGAAATCATTACCGGCTACCGGCAGTCTCTCAGCCGGTTAAAGGACGAGTCCGGGACTTTCTGATTCCCGCCTATAGAGTCGTTCCTGTTTCCTTAGGAGGAAACACGCGTTTCCTGCCTGGGAAACTGTAGTTCCCTCCGCAGGAAATTGTAGTTTCCTAGGCAGGGAACTGGAGTTTCCTAAACACGGAACTACGAGGAAACTGTAATCAATTCACAATCAACCAATAGAGTTTTTTCTACGGGAAGCAGATTTTTATAGCGTTTTGCTTTTAGAATAAAATCTCTCCCCTCCTTTTCTTATAATCGCCGGGAATGATTCCGTAGTGCTTTTTGAATACCCGGCAAAAGTAGGCGTCGTCTGTAAATCCCAGCTCATAAGCTATTTCCTTTATGGTATATTTATCATTGATTAATAGTTGTAGAGAGGCATTCATCTGTAATAAAGCGATATGATAGACAACACAAATCGGCAAGCATTTTAAGGTTCATCGACTCCGTAAAATGCTTATTGATAAACAAGCAAATCTTTTGGAATAAGAAACTAATAAATGAGGGCAGTAATATATTGCTTTATAAAAAAGAGGTATGTGAAAAGTCACCGCCCTGTCCTTCCGGGACAAGACCGATAATAAAAAAGAGTAAAGCCAACTTCCTGTTAGTCGACTTTACTCTTTTCTTATTTATCTGAGAATAGTTGAATACTTCTAATCAAACATATGTCTGAATTTGCTGAAGATCTTCTCTTTCATTGTACGATTCGGCTGGAAGTTCGGTGAATTATCCAAACCGGTCAGCGTTTCTTTTTCTGACGCTGATAATGTTTCAGGAATATATACGCTGACATTTACCAGCAAATCACCTGTTCCATAACTGTTCACGGAAGGAAGTCCCTTATTTCTCAGGCGAAGGACTTTACCCGGTTGCGTACCCGGCTCGATCTTCACCTTCGCTTTGCCGTCGATAGTCGGAACTTCTACGGTTCCTCCCAAAGCAGCCTGGGGAACACTCAACAACAAATTATACAGCAAGTCATTCTCGTCACGGATCAGTTCTGCATGCGGTTCTTCTTCAACCAAAATCAGCAGGTCACCGTTTATACCTCCGTGGCGGGCTGCATTTCCCTTTCCGCTCATGGATAACTGCATTCCTTCAGCTACGCCGGCAGGTATGTTGATCGTAATGATCTCTTCATCACGCATAACACCTTCACCGTCACATTGAGCACATTTTTTAGTGATGATCTTCCCTTCACCGCCACAAGTCGGACAGGTAGACTGTGTCTGCATCTGCCCCAGGATTGTATTGGCAATACGGGTAACGACACCACTGCCATGGCAAGTCTCACAAGTCTTGGAGCTGTGATCGTCTTCTGCTCCGCTACCGTGACATTTGCTACAAGGTACATATTTCTTAACTTTTATCTTCTTCTCTACTCCGTTAGCGATCTCTTTCAGATTCAGTTTTACCTTCACACGCAAATCTGATCCGCGATTCACACGACGGCCGCCACGTGAGCCTCCGCCAAAACCACCGAAACCGCCAAAGCCACCAAAGTGTCCTCCAAAGATGTCTCCGAACTGAGAGAAGATATCTTCCATTGACATTCCGGCTCCACCAAAGCCACCTCCCTGGGATGCACCTCCTACTCCGGCATGCCCGAACTGGTCATAGCGCTGGCGTTTCTGAGGATCACTCAATACGTCGTACGCTTCGGCAGCTTCCTTGAAGTTTTCTTCTGCCTGTTTGTCACCGGGGTTCTTGTCCGGGTGGAATTGGATTGCTTTCTTTCGATATGCTTTCTTAATTTCTTCTACTGTGGCGGTTTTTGACACCTCCAGCACTTCGTAATAATCTCTTTTAGCCATCTTTGTATTGTTGTTATTTGCCCTCTAGCATGTTGCTTATTCTCCTACTACTACTTTAGCGTGACGAAGCACTCTGTCATTTAAAGTATATCCGGTCTGTACACAATCCAGGATTTTACCCTTCATGCCAGGTTCCGGAGCAGGAATAGTAGCTACAGCTTCAAACATTTCGGTGTCGAAAGGTTGGCCTACCGCTTCAATAGCTTTCACTCCCTGCTGGGCCAGATAAGCCATAAATTTGGAATAGATAAGTTCTACCCCTTCTTTCACGGCTTCTACATCATCCGAGTTACGGATATTCTGTAATGCACGTTCGAAATCATCGACTACAGGAAGTAAGTTTTTCAGGGCTGCCTCACCGCCGTTCTTAATCAAGTCTGCTTTTTCACGCAGGGTACGTTTGCGGTAATTATCAAATTCTGCCATCAGGCGAAGATGAGAGTCGTTCAATTCGTTATACTTCTTTTTCAACTCATCCAACTCTTCGGTCACATTGTCAGTTTGCGCACATTCTTCTGCCGCATTTTCCTGTTCCTGCTGCAAATTTGTCGCTTCTTCGTTGTTCTGACATTCATTCTTTTCAGCCGTTTCCTTTTTTCCGTTAAAATTCATCTTGCTCATAACTATCTTAATATTTTTATTATTACCTAATTGTCAGCATAATACGACAACTTTCATCTACTAACACTTTGGATGCAGAAAAAGTTATCCTTACGATCATACACCAGAATAACATCAAATATGCTGCCAACTATTCATACTCAACAAAAATATCTTTACCTTTGCCTATAGATTTAGGTATAAACAGGTATTATTAATACTATAATAGAATTACTGGCATTATGAAAAGAGTTGTTTTATCCATATTATTGTTATTTGCATTCTTAACCGGTTATGCACAGAACCGTAGCGCGTCAATCTGTAGATTAGGATTCACATATGATATCAGCCAAAGTAACAACTGGGGAAAGTTCAAACCTGTCATTACAGGAGTTATCCCTTATTCTTCGGCAGAACTTGCAGGAATTAAGCAAGGTGATATTGTAGAAGCGATAGACGGGGTGCAGTCGGCAGAAGTTTCTCCTCAGGAGATAGCCCAGTTACTGAATCCTGCCGGTAAAAATGAAGTGATACTAACCATCTCCAATCTATCCATTCCTACCAAACAAGTAATGGTTAAGAAGGATTGCAAGAAGGTCAACTCAATCACTGAAGACCAGTTGGCTTCGGCTTTCTCCATGTACAGTCTGGAGACTACCAGCGAGCGCACTTTTACCTGTCCGTTCAAGACAGTGGTGACACCCGATTCTATAAGCTTCGGCAAATTCAAGACATTTGCTTTCGCTGCGATAGATGAGAACAACCGTAAACTGGAAAGTGCCATCAACGATTGCATCGAGAAAGAAATGACTAAAAAAGGACTGGTGCTGGATATCGCACAACCGGATATTCTGATACAGACATTCTACTTCTTCGATAAGAACCCGAATTTCAAAGGAGCCAACAAGATCCAGATAGAGAAAGAGCCTACTTTCCGTTATAATTTCACTCAGAGTAAGATGGATTCTTTCCCGTTCCTAGGTAATTCGGCGGCAGAGGCTGAAGCAGAATACCTGTTACAATTCGGTTTCCGAATGATCGACCAGGCATTTGTTCCGGGTCGTATCCTTTGGGAATGCGAGGCGAACGAATTGCTGGAAGATTCCTACAAGTTGGAAGAATATGCCCGTATCCATGTGCCGTTGATGCTGATGCAGTATCCGTATGTAAAATATGGTCGCAATGTGCAATATAAGGTAAACCAGAAGACTTATAATTACACCGGGATCTGTTATGACATCGACCGCCTGGAACTCATCACAGATGTAGACCGCAATTCGCCGGCTTATGCATCAGGACTTCGTCCGCGTGACGTGATCGAAAAGATCAATGACAACAAAATGAATTATTCCGCCGAAGAATTTACAGCAGGCTATAAGAACTTCATTTCCAAAACAATGAAATTCCGCGATCCTAAAACACAATTCACGGACGCAAACGGCTTCAAACGCTGTATGTTCTGGGATACATTTCAATACCCTCAGGTTGCCGACGCTTTACAAAAGTCAGGCAATGTAGGAGGTTTCTCCTACCTATATTATTATGCTCCTTATGTCAATCCGACTGGCAACAATGCCTGTACGTTTGAAATTAAACGGGGCAAAAACAAAATGGAAATGATCGTCCGCCCGACTATCCGCAGAGAGATTACGGTGGAGATAAAATAAAGCATATAAATAAACGTGATATACCCACAAAACTTTGAACAGAAAACGGGGTTCGATAAAGTACGCCGTTTAATTTCCGATAAATGTTTAAGCCCGCTGGGACAAGAGCGGGTTGCAGAGATGGAATTCTCTGCCGACTATACAACCGTTATTGAACGTCTGGAACAGACAGATGAGTTTGTCCGTATCCTGCATGGAGAGGTAGAGTTTCCTGCCAGTTTCTTTTTCGATGTCCGTTATTCGTTGAAACGAATACGCCCGGAAGGAACCTGGCTGGACGAAAAGGAGTTGTTCGACCTGAAACGTTCGCTACAGACAATCAACGATATTGTCCGTTTCTTCCGGACGGAAGAGGATGAAGAAATAGCTTATCCGGCTTTGACAGCGCTGGCTGGTGACATTCTTGTATTTCCCCAGTTGATCGGGAAAATCGATTCTATCCTCGACAAGTTCGGGAAAGTAAAAGACAACGCGTCTCCTACCCTGGCACAGATCAGGAAAGAAATTTCTTCCACGATGAGCGGTATTTCCCGCAGCCTGCAATCCATCCTGCGGAATGCACAGTCGGAAGGCGTAGTAGACAAAGATGTCACCCCGACCATGCGCGACGGTCGTCTGATGATTCCCGTCGCTCCGGCTTTTAAAAGAAAGATAAAAGGCATCGTACACGACGAATCGGCCAGTGGAAAGACAGTTTTCATCGAACCGGAAGTTGTTGTGGAAGCCAACAACCGCGTACGTGAACTGGAAGGTGACGAACGCCGCGAGATCATGAAGATCCTGACGGAGTTTACCAATATTGTACGTCCGATGGTGCCGGATATCCTGCAATCATATGAGTTTATGGCAGATATTGATTTTATCCGTGCCAAAGCGCTCTTTGCCGAACAGGTAAAAGGGATCAAGCCGGTTGTGGAGAATGTACAACAGGTGGATTGGGCGCGTGCCGTTCATCCGCTGCTTTACCTGTCGTTGCAGAAACAAAACAAGCAAGTCATACCACTCGATATCACACTCGATGAAAAGAAGCGTATCCTGATTATTTCAGGACCGAACGCCGGAGGTAAATCAGTCTGTCTGAAAACAGTCGGACTGCTGCAATATATGATGCAATGCGGATTATTGATTCCATTGCATGAAAGTTCACGCACCGGTATATTCTCCAGTATTTTTATTGATATCGGTGACGAGCAAAGTATTGAGAACGACTTGAGTACTTACAGTTCCCATCTGACCAACATGAAGTATTTCGTCAAAAACTGTAATGAAAAGACAATCATACTGATCGATGAGTTCGGTAGCGGTACGGAACCCCAGATAGGTGGTGCCATTGCCGAGGCTTTGCTGGACCGTTTCAACCGGAACCGCAGTTTCGGTGTAATTACGACGCACTATCAGAACCTGAAACATTTTGCCGAAGATACGGAAGGCATCGTAAACGGCGCCATGTTGTATGACCGCCATCTGATGCAGCCGTTATTCAAATTGTCTATCGGGAATCCGGGGAGCTCGTTTGCCGTCGAGATCGCACGAAAGATCGGTTTACCGGAAGATGTGATAGCAGACGCCTCTGCCAAAGTCGGCTCTGATTATATTGATATGGATAAATACCTGCAAGATATTGTCCGCGATAAACGTTACTGGGAAAGCAAACGGCAGAATATCCGCCAGCAGGAAAAGAAACTGGAAGATATCACCTCCCGTTACGAAAAAGATCTGGAAGAGGTAAACAGGCAACGAAAGGAAATCATGCGCGAAGCGAAAGCCGAAGCGCAACGAATACTGGCCGAAGCTAATGCCAGGATCGAGAATACGGTTCGTGAAATCAAGGAAGCACAAGCCGAAAAGGAACAGACCAAACTTGCCCGCAAAGCGTTGGAAGAGTTTAAGGCCTCTGTCGAATCGGCCGGAGAAGAAGATGACAAGATCGCCCGCAAGATGGCGAAGTTGCAGGAACGGAAAGAGCGTAAAAAGCAAAAACAGAATGCACCTGCCGCCAAACAGACATTCAACCGCGATGTGATCGAGGTGGGCGACAATGTCCGCCTGAAAGGACAGGTTTCTGCCGGAACAGTTATGGAACTTCAGGGCAAACAGGCGGTCGTAGCATTCGGTATGATTAAAAGTACGGTTAAACTGGAACAATTGGAGAAAGTCAGCAAAGGACAGATCAAGAAGGAAATCCAGAAAAGTACGTTTGTCAGCTCGGATACGACCGACCATATGCACGAAAAGAAATTGAACTTTAAGCAGGAAATAGATGTTAGAGGTATGAGGGGCGATGAAGCACTGCAAACTGTCACCTATTTCATTGACGATGCCATCCAGGTCGGAGCATCGAGGGTGCGTATCCTGCATGGTACAGGTACAGGCATCCTGCGGCAACTGATACGCGACTATCTGCATTCAGTCCCCGGTGTCCGCCATTACCACGATGAGCATGTTCAACTGGGAGGTGCAGGCATCACTGTTGTGGAACTGGATTAAACAAGGGTATCTATGAGACGAAAAGAAGCTACACATGTACACAGAAGAAGACATATTTCTAACCGGCATCTGTCGGATAAGTATTATTATGCCGGTGAACATGAGACTGTAACCGACATTCGTCTCACCCAATACAATGCCGAAGCACTCCACACGACCGAAATAAAAAAGGGTACTTCTTCTTTTGGCAAGCTGGTCGATCCGAACAAAATAAACTGGTTTCAGGTGAGCGGGCTGACCGACTCCGATGCCATTACGCGTATCGTAAAAGAGTTCGGCCTGCACAATCTGGATGCCAAAGATATACTGACACCTCAGCATGTCGTAAAAATCGAAGAATATGCGAACCATGTGCTCATTATCCTGAACTCCAGCTATTATGATGCCAATATGGAGATACATTCCGAACATATCAGCTTGTTGGTCACCGGAAATGTAGTCATCACTTTCACTGAAAGTAATAATCCGGTATTCGCCAACACAATGAAAGCGTTGGAATCCGATATGCTGAACCTGCGAAAAAAGGGCAGCGGACTGCTGCTTGCTTTCCTGCTGAATACGATCATTGCCAATCTGGTGGAAACGGCCTCCAAAGTAGAAGAAATGCTGGAAGATATCGAAGAGACACTGCTCGACATCAAAAGCGACCAGGGAAACATGGGTTCGATGATCCAGCAACGCCGGCATGAATATATGCTTATCCGCAAAAACAGCCAGCCATTGAAGGAACAGTTCCCCAAACTGCTGCGTACGGAGAACGGAATAATCAGTCCCGATATGCTCCCGATCTACAACGACCTTGCCGACCAGTTACAATTCGTTATCCAGACAACAGAAAGTTGCCGGGAAATCATTTCTTCATTGGTGGACCTTTATATTTCCAACAATGACCTGCGAATGAATGCGATCATGAAACGGCTGACGGTCGTATCGACCCTGTTCATCCCGCTGACATTCCTGGTCGGCGTATGGGGTATGAACTTCAAGCTGATGCCCGAACTGGACTGGAGGTATGGCTATGGTATTGCCTGGGGAATCATGTTCCTCACAGGCATACTAACCTGGATTTATATGCGAAAAAAAGACTGGTTCTAAATCCCGTAATTCCTTTTGAACTGGTAATAAGTATTTCTGGACACGTTGAAATGCTTGCAGATCATGACAATGGTGTCCCCTCTTTCAAGCATGTTCATCACTTCATCTTTGTTGGCATCCAGTAAAGATTGTTTGGCATCCGTTCCTTTCGGACGTCCCAACTGCAAGCCCTCCTTCTCTTTCTTATGGTTCAACGCCTCTTTCGTACGGACAGACATCAGGTGGTGTTCTATCTCCGAAACCAGATTACAGGTAGTCGATATAGCTTTCGTATTCAGGTTATCATCCAGAAGATAACGGTCATTTATACTATATACATGAACCCCCAAGGTCATACATTTGCTCAAAAGGGTCATTACTTCGGACAGGGTACGACCAAACCGGGCAATATCCGTTATAATAACTTTATCGCCTTTTTTCATTCTGTCCAATACACGGAACAGAGTCGGCTCACTCTCCATTCTTTTTCCGTCTACTATATCAGTGATCCATTTACTGATTTCCCAACCATTTGCCGATGCATAACGAGTAATTTCATCTTTCTGTCTTTCAAGATGTTGCCTGTCAATAGTTACTCTCAAATAAGCTATTACCATATCTTTATAACTAACTAATATTAAACTGTATAATCAGCGTTTTCGCTTTTTTGCCGTGAAGATACAACAAAGCTGTATACGCCGTCATAAAATAAAAGCTAAACTTTCCATTTTAATGAAAGCAAATGTTATTACAAAAGCGTATCTTTGAAAGCTTTAACTCCTTTAAATCAAGAATCGAATGGACAAAGAACTACCTAAATCCGAATTACACAACATGATTGCCAATGTACATATCGGGACCAACGAGAGTTTCCTTCCGGGAATAAACGTCCAAAAAGCCAGCGTGATGTTTCGCGACACAATCGACTTGGACGAACTTGCCGACCGGGCGAAAAAAGACGGTACCCCCTACTCGAAAGAATCACTGACAGGTTGCTTCCGGACAATGATAAATGAAATTTATAAGGCCACGGAAGCCGGCTTCAACGTCGATTTCGGGTTGGCCCGTACGGAATTGACCGTAAATGGAACATTCGATAATGCACATGCCAAATTCGACCCTGAATGCCATACCCTCGTCCCCTGCCTTCGCCCCTCTCCCCGCCTGAAGCAATGCGTCAAACGCCTCCCGGTCGAAAACTTAGGCCCGATTAAAGACTTCAAAGTGCCGCGTCCGGATTACATCTCCCGGCTTATCCGCCCATACAATCCGCAGACAGACGGCAAGATAGACAAACTCGCCCCTGGCCAGCCTCCCCATGTATCGATCTACGGCTACAACCTCAAGCTGATGGGCGACCTGCCCGGTGTAGGCATTACCATCAGCTGCCTCGAAACGGGCGAAAGCTACTCCGTCAGTCCCGACGAATTGATTGTAAACAGCCGGTCGCGCCTCTGTTTCACACCGAAAATACCCTTTACCCCAGGTGAATGGGAAGCTCTCATCGCGACCCAGTTCACACCGACTTACCACCTCTATAAACAACTGCGTTACGGCACGCTCGCCTTCACTGTCGCTGACGAACCTCAAACATCTGAGGCATAGCACCTCAAAACTATGAGGCATAAAACATCATAATTATGACATAAGACACCTCATAGCTTTGAGGTGCACTCACGAAAGAGAAGCCGAGCATGCCGACAAACACGTTATACCGACCGGCAGCCTCCTCTATTCAACTGCTGCGTTCAACAAAAGACAGGCCCGGTTGTTATAGGTATAGTTATTCATTATACCATACAACTTATGCTGAACAAACTCATCCGTTATTTCCTTGAGAACAGGGTGATAACCATGCTATTATTACTATTGGTCGTTGTCTGGGGGATATCCACCTCTCCTTTCAACTGGCACGGTGGTATCATACCCCGTAATCCAATCCCGGTGGATGCCATTCCCGATATAGGCGACAACCAACAGATTGTCGCTACCGAATGGATGGGACGGTCTCCCAAAGACATACAGGACCAAATCACCTATCCGCTGACAACTTCCCTACTAGGAATACCTGGGGTTAAAAGTATCCGGAGCAGTTCCATGTTCGGAATGTCATTCATTTATATCATTTTTGATGATAATATAGAATTTTACTGGAGCCGTTCACGTATCCTGGAAAAATTAAATTCGCTGCCTCCCGGCACATTGCCGGAAGGTGTACAGCCAGCTCTCGGGCCTGATGCAACGGCTTTAGGACAAATATATTGGTATACGCTGGAAGGTAGAAATCCGGAAACGGGTAAACCCACCGGAGGCTGGAATGCCGAAGAGTTACGCACAATACAGGACTTCTACGTCAAATATAGCCTTTCGGCTGCCGAAGGAGTATCGGAAGTGGCTTCTGCCGGAGGTTTTGTAAAGGAATATCAGATCGAACTGAATCCGGACGCCATGCGGGCTTTCAATATATCGGTTATGGATATTATGAACGCCGTCAAGAAAAGTAACCTTGATATCGGTGCGGAAACGATGGAGATAAACAAAGTAGAATATCTGATCCGGGGGTTGGGATATATTAAAGATGTATCCGACCTGGAAAAGGCGGTCGTCACTGTGCGCGACGGTGTTCCGGTCCGTATTTCAGATGTCGCTTTCGTTAATATAGGTCCGGGAACACGTCGGGGCGGACTGGATAAGGAAGGTATCGAAGCAGTCGGCGGAGTGGTTGTCGCCCGTTACGGAGCGAATCCGTTGGAGGTGATTGACAATGTTAAGACGAAGATAAAAGAAATTGAAGCCGGACTTCCCCAAAAGACATTGGAGGACGGGACAGTTTCGAAAGTAACCGTTGTTCCGTTTTACGACCGTACCAACCTGATAAAAGAGACAATCGGGACATTGGAGACTTCACTTTCGCATGAAATATTGATTTGTATCATTGTGATTATCGTACTGGTGCTGAACCTGCGTGCCTCGGTCATCATTGCCAGCATGTTGCCGATAGCCGTACTGGCGACTTTCATCCTCATGAAATATACCGGGATAGAGGCAAATATTGTTGCATTATCGGGTATTGCGATAGCAATCGGAGTCATGGTCGATGTCGGGGTTGTTTTTGTGGAAAGTATTATCCGGTATATGGAGATGCCGGAGAACAAAGACATTAAAAGAGGTAAAGCCTTCGTAAGCCTTATTTACAAAGCAGTAAGCGAAGTGTCCGGTGCCATCGCGACGGCGATGATAACAACCATTGTCAGTTTCCTGCCGGTCTTTGCGATGGAGGCACAGGAAGGGAAGATGTTTTCTCCCCTCGCCTATACAAAAACTTATGCGCTGGCTTCCGCTTTTATTCTGGGGTTAATAATATTACCTACGCTCTCTTATCTGCTGTTCTCCGTCAGGATAAATTCAAAAATGATACGGAAGGTGGCTAATTATTTGTTAGTTGCAGCAGGCATCGTATTACTGGTTATCTATGGAAGCATACCGGCACTGGGACTTACGGCTGTCGGTGTGAATAACCTGCTCGCTTCTTATTGGAAAAATCCTAAAATGAGTACCTATATCAATATAGGCATTACGCTGCTGGTTGCTATTTATTTCCTATCGGAAGAGTGGTTGCCGATGGGACCGCAAGCCGGATTATCGGCCAATATATTATTTGTTGCTGCCTGTATCCTTATTATCTTATCTCTTCTGTGGATATTGGTTATTTACTATGAAAAGATACTGAGATGGTGCCTCAGCCACCGCTGGCTATTTATGATTATTCCGGCAGCCACCATCGTATTCGGTTTCATGATCTGGAGAAAAATCGGCGAAGAGTTTATGCCCAGCCTGAACGAAGGCTCCTTCCTGCTGATGCCGACCAGTATGCCTCATACCGGGATTGCCCAGAACCTGGATTATATCGAAGCACTGGATAAACGCCTGGCGGCTATTCCCGAAGTAGAGACAGCCATCGGGAAATGGGGACGTGTCAACTCGGCTCTCGACCCGGCTCCGGCACAGATGTTTGAAAACACCATCAATTATCGTCCGGAATATATATTGAATGAAGACGGACAGCGTGAACGGTTCAAGGTAAACGGGAAAGGAGAATATCTTTTAAAAGACGGCGGTACTTATAATCCTACCGACGGTTTCCGGCTTATCCCCCACGATAGCCTGATACCTGACCGGAAAGGAGATTATTTCCGTCAATGGCGTCCGGAAATTAAAAACACAGACGATATATGGCAGCAGATTGTGAATGTCACTCATTTGCCGGGTTTGACCTCCGCTCCTAAATTACAGCCGATAGAGGCACGTCTGGTCATGCTTTCCACCGGGATGCGTGCCCCGATGGGACTAAAGATATATGGTCCGGACCTGGAGACAATCGAGCAAAGCGGAAAAGCGATAGAACAGGCATTGAAAGAAGTTCCTTCGGTTATCCCCTCTTCCGTCTTCTACGACAGGGCAGTCGGTGCCCCTTATCTGGAAATAAAGTTGAACAGGGATAATATGGCCCGCTACGGAGTAAATGTAGAAGACTTACAGGAGATATTGAGTGCTGCTGTCGGTGGAATGGTATTGACCACTACGGTCGAAGGCAGGGAACGTTTTCCGGTCCGTCTCCGTTATGCACGCGAACTGCGGGATAATCCGGAGGCTTTATCCATGTTACTGGTTCCTACCGCTACCGGCGCACAGATTCCATTGAAAGAACTGGCGGATATCGACTATACCCGGGGAGCACAGATGATTCAAAGTGAGAATACATTTCTGGTCGGTTATGTCATATTCGACAAAACATCCGGCAAAGCCGAAGTAGATGTGGTAAAAGAAGCGACACGCGTACTGGACCAAAAGATAAAAGACGGGGAGCTGAGGTTGGCAAAAGGTGTCTCCTATAAATTCGCCGGTAATTACGAACAACAGGAACGGGCCACCCAGCGGTTGGCGATTGTTGTACCGTTGGCATTGCTAATCGTTTTACTGGTACTCTATTTCCAGTTTAAAACGGTGACCGCTTCCCTCATCCACTTCTCCGGCGTATTTGTCGCTTTTGCAGGAGGTTTTATCCTGCTTTGGTTGTACGGGCAGGATTGGTTCATGAACTTTTCCGTAGGGGGAGAAAACATGAGAGACCTTTTCCAGATGCACACAATCAACCTGAGCGTCGCTGTCTGGGTCGGCTTTATCGCCCTGTTCGGAGTCGCAACCGATGATGGCGTGCTGATGGGGACATACATCCACCAGACTTTCCTGCAACAGAATCCGACTACTAAAGAAGCGATACGGGAAGCAGTCGTTACAGCCGGACTCAAACGTGTACGTCCTGCCGCCATGACGACAGCAACGACATTAATTGCTTTACTGCCGGTACTGACTTCTACCGGAAAGGGAGCCGATATCATGGTACCGATGGCAATACCCACTTTCGGAGGTATGCTGATACAATCCATGACTATGTTCGTAGTCCCCGTGTTGCAATGCTGGTGGCGCGAAAGTGTGATTAAGAAAGAGCAAAAGAAACAGAATATTCAAATGAATACAAGCGATGAGAAATAAGATAAAAATACAAGCATATATAACAGGAATAGCCTTGCTGCTCGGTCTCCTTCCGGCATTTTCACAACAGGCGGACAGCCTGGCGTGGTATCTGGAGACAGCCGCACGCAACAACCCGTTGGTAAACTCCAACTTTGCCCTCTATAAGGCTTCACTGGAAAAGATTCCACAGGCAGGAGCTTACGAAGACCCGGAGCTGGATATCGGTGTTTTTGTCAAACCGATGGAGACACTGAGCGGTAAACAGATTGCCGACTTTACCCTGATGCAGATGTTCCCCTGGTTCGGAACGCGCAAAGCGGCCCGCAATGAGGCGACCGAAATGTCACGCATGGCCTACGAGCAATTCCGTGAAGCCAGGAACAATCTGTTTTATGAAGTAAAGAGCCAGTGGTACCAGTTATGTAACCTCAACGAACAGTATAAGAACACGCAAGCTAATCTTGCTTTATTGGAACAATTGGAGAAATTGGCACTCAACCGTTATTCCGCACCGTCGGCCAATGCACCCGCCTCCACAGTTCCCCCCATAACAGGCAATGTCGTTATTCCCCCCGCTTCCAATGGAAACAGTATGGATAACATGGGAGGAATGGGAAGCAGCTCCCAGGCAACGCCACAAGGAAGTCCGGCTGGCAATGCCTCTATGCAGGGAATGGCTTCCGGTCCTATGGGTAGTTCCATGGGTACCGGCAGTTCTTCAGGCACCATGTCGGACGTACTGCGCATACAGATAGAAAAAGCGGAACTTCAGAACAATCTGGAACTCATTGTCTCCAACAGAACAGCTGCCGAAGCACGTTTCAATGCCCTGTTAAACCGCAGGCAGGATATGAGGGTTACTGTTCCCGATTCTTTGCAACAACTGCATTTCCTGATTGACGACCAGGCCATGACCGACAGTATCATTACAGCCAACCCAATGTTGTCGATGCTCGAAGCCGAAGCGAATGCCTACCGGGCAAAAGCAGAGATGGATAAAAAGATGAGTTATCCGATGTTTGGAATCGGCCTGCAATATTCTCTGGTCGGGAAATCGAATAACAGTATGGTTATGGATAACATGAACGGTATGGATATGGTCATGCCTATGTTTAAAATCAGTATTCCTATCTTCCGTAAAAAGTATCAGGCACAACAAAAGGAAAGCCGGCACTACCGCCAGGCAAGCGAACTGAAATACGAAAATACGCTGAATCAGCTGCAATCCGAATACCAGACGGTTAAACAACAGTTGGCGGATGCATCCCGGAAAATAGCTCTTTACCAAAAGCAGCAGGAACTCTCATTATCCACCTGGCAACTGATTGTCCGGGAATTTTCCGCCGGAACAACCAGTCTGACAGATGTCATACAGGTAGAACGCCAGCTTTTGGATTACCGCCTCAAGAAAAGCGAAGCTATTGCGGAATACAATACAAGGATAGCCGGCATGGAAAAATTAGTAGCAACCTCGATAAACGAATAAAGACATGAAAAAGATAAAAGAATGGTTTAAAACCAAACAAGTACAATATATTCTGTTTGCAATGGCCGGTTTATTTCTAGGCTGGTTATTCTTCAGTCCGTCCTCCACAACACCCCAGGTAAACGACGAACACCATAGCCATGACAGCATTGCGGAACACACCCACAGTCATGACCTGCAACAGGATGAAAACGGCGTATGGACCTGCTCCATGCATCCTCAAATCAAACAGGATAAACCGGGAAAATGCCCGATATGCGGTATGGACCTGATTCCTTTACGCAAAAGCGGTAATGGCCACGAGAATGCAGACCCTTCCGCCATCCAGTTATCGGAAGAAGCAATAGCACTGGCTAATGTGCAAACCTCACGTGTCAGCAAAGAAAACCCGGTTAAGGAAGTGCGCCTGTACGGTAAAATAGCACCGGACGAACGGAGCCTGCAATCGCAAACCGCCCATGTGGGAGGCCGCATAGAAAGTCTGGCTGTCGATTTTACCGGCGAAACGGTCCGTGCCGGACAAACGCTGGCCACCCTATACTCGCCGGATTTATTTACGGCACAACAGGAATTACTGGAAGCGATCAAAATGCAGCAACCCGCCTTAATAAAAGCTGCCCGCGAGAAACTGCAACTCTGGAAGATGACGGATGCTCAGATAACGGCTATCGAACAATCCGGCACCACCTCTCCTACCGTAGAGATTAAATCGAATACAAGCGGTATCGTTATGTCGAAACGGGTCAGCCAGGGGGATTATGTTTCGCAGGGAGCCGTACTATTCGATGTTGCCAACCTTTCAAAGGTATGGGCCATGTTCGATGCCTATGAAACAGACCTGCCCTTCCTGAGTAAGGGAGATCCGGTCTCATTCACCATGCAGGCATTCCCCGGCAAAGTATTTAAAGGGCGTATTGCCTTTATCGATCCGATTGTCAATCCGACCAGCCGCACCTCCCGTGTTCGTGTCGAAGTAGCCAATCCGGGTATGGAACTGAAACCGGAGATGTATGCGACAGCCATCGTCGACGCTCCCCTGAAAGGATATAAAGATCAGATTGTCGTTCCCCAGACAGCCGTACTCTGGACAGGCAAGCGGTCTATCGTTTACGTCAAACAACCGGACATGTCTACCCCGACATTCCAAATGCGTGAAGTGGAACTGGGTCCGTCGTTAGGCAATGCCTATGTGATACTAAAAGGACTTTCGGATGGAGAAGAAATTGTAACCAATGGCGTTTTCTCTATCGATGCCAGTGCACAGCTGGAAGGAAAAACATCTATGATGAATAATGACGGAAACACGGCTCACCCAACTCAAAGTGAACATGCCATGTTCGGAGTAAAAGGAGCCTGCGACATGTGCAAGCAACGAATTGAAGATGCCGCCAAAAGCGTAAAAGGAGTCACTTCCGCCTCATGGGATAAAGAAGCGCAAATGGTCCATCTGCAATTCAACCCGGAACAGACCTCTGCTGATGCCATTGCCAAAGCGATAGCCAAAGCCGGGCACGACAACGATAAGTATAAAGCAGACGACAGTGTTTACAACAAGCTCCCGGCTTGCTGCAAGTACCGTCAATAGAAGAGTGAAGCGCAAACAAAAAGGGCTACAATTCATTTTGTATCCCTTTCCCGTTTGCGCTTCAAAAATTATCCTCTTCCTATCAATAATACGTCTCTGTTAGCGGAATATTTACTTCGACGGATAGCATTCCACTGCCATCACTACAAAAACGTACTTTGTTTTCACGGGCCAGCCAACCCAATGCGAGAAAAATAACAGACTCTTTACAATGAGTCATCTCTCCAATCTTTCTGATAGACATGTTACCTCTCTCTGCGAGCAAGCGCCAGATCTGACCAGCACTTGAACCAACGTCATTCTTATTCATAACACTCCATTTTTTGATATGTGACCTAAAACTAATAATAATGGATCAAACGGACATGTTCCATTTGACTCCTATATTAGTTATTTATACCATTATTACTCAACTTTCGCACAAAACAAATGACTTTGCTTTATAAATGAAACAACCTTGACACTAAAAATGTTTCATAAAAACCATACTTATTCAATATAAATTGAAAGATAAACAAACTTTAGGCTTACAATCAGCAACTTCCGTCATTCATTTTTCTGATAAAAAGAATTGTAAGAACCATAAACAAAGCCTTTCCCTAAACTGTTTGAATTATATAGAATCAAATAAAACAATTAGGCGATATGGACGATTATGAATTAATTGATAACGAAGAGAGACACCAATACGAATTTCACATTGGCAAATACGTTCCGAAAATTGAGTATATAAAAACCAAGAACGGCGAGATATACCTTACGCACACCGAAGTGCCCGTAGCCCTCGAAGGGAAAGGTGTCGGCAGCCAACTGGCTGAAAAAGTGCTGAAGGATATAGAAAAACAAGAATTGCGCCTGGTTCCGTTGTGTCCCTTCATTGCCGGATACATCCAAAAGCATCCGGACTGGCGACGCATAGTAATGAGAGGTATTAACATAGGATAAAGCGATATAGATATGGGAAAGAAAATTGAATATTCAAACGGCGAACTGACAATTATATGGCAGCCTGACCTTTGTCAGCATTCGGGTATTTGTGTAAAAACATTGCCACAGGTATATAACCCCAAGGAAAGACCCTGGGTGAAAATAGAAAATGCAACCACTGATGAATTGATCGCACAGATCAACAAATGCCCGTCGGGAGCGCTTAGTTACAGGCTTAATAAAAAAGAAGAAGAATAGGTAAATAAATAAATGCTATAACTTAATTACTGACTTCCGTCGGGCTCGTTCACAGGCCGGCGGAAGTTTTTTATTTGAGGCGGCCTTCTATCCCTAACTGGTAAAGGAATAATCCCCAGTTTTCTTCACGTATTTCTGTATTCAACCGGACTTGCTCCACATTGATATTTGCCGGATAACTGTCATTCAGATAGTATTTATCCTCAGCAGTATCATAATACAACACCAGGTCGTTATAAACCGTACTCACACTCGCCATCACATCGGATACATTGGTCGCCGTAAACAACTCCGTATCGGCCAATATAACAAGTATCTTTTCATACTGCTCCAGCTTTTCCTTAAATACCGAATGGTCGTAGAACCTGATTTCTCTGGTATCTCTGTTAAACCATTTTATATCGTTTCCTGTAAAAAGGATTTCATTTCCTAAAGGCAGGTTATAAACCTTATGACCTAAACCGACCACAACTATTTCAGAGTTTTCATTCAGCGTGCCGTCATTCTCACAGCCGGCAAATGTCAGCAATAAGAACAAAAATGATATGAAGTAACATAACTTTTTCATCAGACTATCATTTAGACTACTGTATCTGCACGGAATAAATTCAGGAACAGAGAAATAGCAGTCTCAAAATTAGCATTTTAAATTGGATGCACAAATCATTCCGGAAGAAAAAGTAAACCTGTCAGGGCATGGCATTATAGTAACGCCAGGTATCATCACGTTTACGGTTCCTCCGCTTATTCCTTTCCTCTTTTGAAAATATCCATTTCAAGATATCGTCCAGAGAAAAATAGAGTTTGACGGACCCGCCCACGGTTCCCCGCTTCTGTCCGTCTTTTACCACATCTGAAGAATACAGGTTCCTCCCTCCTGCCGCAGCCGTTACCGGCAGCTTGCCTATCTGTATCTCTTTTTTGTCGATAAGTCGTGTGGGAGGAGGCGTATAGGCCTCTTTGTTTATTTTCGGAATTGTATCCAGTTCCATCTTATAGAGACGGTAAACACTTGGGGGCATCGACTTATAATCCACGTTATTATGTATGCTATCCGTATCTGCATGCAAATATTCGGAGAAATCTTTCAGGAGAGGCAATTCAGAGGGGGCCTCCAGTATCTGCTGTCCGGGTTCATCTTCCATATGAATCAATTTACCTTCGCGGATAGCTTTCTGAAACTCCGGATTAATCCGTATCGTATCCTTTCCTGATAAAACACGCGACAACCACACCGAATCTTCTTCACTCCAATGCTGTGCATAGAGCTGAACCGGCAAAAGACCTGTCAACATCAGAATAAGTAAACACTGCTTCAACTTCATACTATAGAAACGATGAAAAGACAATTTTACTGCATGACAAGAACAACCATTAAGTAGAAAAATAGTTGTTTACCGGCGATGAACTTTGTAAACTTCGCGAATATTCATACTTTTACTGCCGGTTTTAGAACTGTTTATCATAAGGGCGAAATATTTATAAACTACAATATATTATTTATGAAAAAGATTATCAGCTTATTTTTAGCAGCTACCGCATTTGCCTGTACACAGGAGCAAAGCGTAGATGTAACGGTTACGAACCCGTCTGCCATCGACCGTTCAAAGGAGGTCACAGAAATTTCAATGGATGCCATTGCCAAACTGAATGGCGAATCTTTCATCATTTCCGACAATAACGGGACGCAGGTTCCTTATCAGATCACATACGACAAGAAAATTATTTTCCCTGTTGATGTGAACGCAAACAGCAGCGTTACTTATAAGATTAAACCAGGTACTCCCGAGGCTTTCGCCACAGTTGCCTGCGGTAAGTTCTATCCGGAACGTGTGGACGATATTGCCTGGGAAAACGACCGTATCGCTTTCCGTACCTATGGTCCGGCTTTGCAAGCTACCGGCGAACAAGCTTTCGGATATGATATCTGGACTAAATGTGTTTCCGAACCGGTTGTAGACATGCGTTATAAGACTGAACTGAACCCGGAATCGAGAGCCCAAATAGCCGAACTGCGCAAAACAGACAAGAAAGCAGCACAGGAACTGGCCAATTCGATTTCCTACCATATCGACCATGGCAACGGATTGGATTATTATAAAGTGGGCCCGACACTGGGTGCCGGTACTTCCGCCCTTCTTTCTAACGATTCCATCGTTTATCCGTATTGCTACAAAGACTATGAGATTCTGGATAACGGCCCGTTGCGTTTCACTGTTAAATTGGTTTACAATCCGCTGAAAGTAAAAGAGAATGACAATATCATCGAAACACGTATACTTTCACTGGATGCCGGTTCGCAGTTGAACAAAATTACGCTTACGTTTGCTAATCTGAATGAAGCGACACCACTTGTAACCGGTATCGTACTGCACGAGCCGAGCACAGACTATCAGGCTGATGCCGCAAACGGCTACATTGCATACGCCGACCCGGAAGACCCGACAAACGGACAAATCTATATCGGAGCCGTCTTCCCTGAAAAACTGAGTGATGCGAAAGCTGTAAACTTCTCTGACGCTGAGAAAAAACAACGCGGAGCAGACGGTCATGTACTGGCTTATGCTACTTATGCACCGGGCAACGAATATACGTATTATACCGGAGCCGGATGGAGCAAATGGGGTTTCAAGAACTCTGCCGAATGGTTCAAATATATCCAGGACTTTGCCCAAAAGGTAAAACAACCGTTACAGGTTACTGTAAAGTAAAAAAAGATATATCATGAAAATTCTCACATATTATGATACTGCATTCTCATATATTATGCGACTCCAGTATCACAATATATGAGAATACAGTGTTATAATATATGATATAAGCATCATAATAGATAGAGTCTCTGCGTTCACTCCCGAAATTCACCCGTTGCCTGTCACGGAACAAATGATATCTCATCCAAAGGATTCCAAAAGACCTTTTTCCAATCTTTTATACGGTTGTTTTCAACCCGGATACCTTCCTCTTCCAGTTTTTCCTGCATTTCGGTCGGCGTACCGAAAGCATCTTTGCCGGATAATATTCCTTGACTGTTCACCACCCGGTAAGCAGGAACTCCCACTTCCGAACAACCTCCCAACACTCTGCCGACCATCCGCGACATATTCGGATAACCGATAGCACGGGCTATCGCACCATAACTGGTAGCACGTCCGTACGGAACCGTTTTCACCATCTGGTAGACAGCCCCCACAAAATCCTCTTTATCAAAATCAGACATATAATATTATAGTTTTCCTGCCAGTTCCTTCAATAAATCATCGCCACCGGCAACCGTATCTCCATTCTCATTATAAACGCCAATCAGGTAACGTCCTTTCCAAAGTACCGGAATGTCCCCGTTATAACGGTCCTTTACCAACAACGCACCCTCTTTTAATTCATCCGCCTGTTTGGTGAAAGCCATATACCGGGTCAATATATTTTTAACCCCGGCAGAAGAACCGCCGTCCAATACAAACAACTGGAAAGTCTGCCCTTCTTTTTCATACTTCACCGTATATACGGCACGCAGAAACTCATGGCCGATAAAATTTGAAGTAATATAAGCAGCCGAATAAGGTACTTGCCCCTCCGCTGGGAATAAACGGATAACAGAAGGATAGCCGGCATCGGCATCCAACCTTCCGGCAAGCGCCTTGCCTATCGCCTGCAATTCTTCCGACACATCGCCGGATGCATTACTCCACATCTTCAAATACATATTTCCGGCAAAGAAATACAGATTCGTCTTATCTCCCTGCGCCTCTCCCCCGACAGATAAATATGCCAGGTCGGATGAACGTTCGGCAGCATACATTCCGAAAGCATCTTCCGGCGTTGCATGGCGATAAGCCTGTATCGTAATGTACTCGCTTCCTTTTTTATACTCCATGGAAGTCATTTCCCTGAAGTTATTCTCAATGAAAAGCGGAGCCGCCCCGTTGATGCGGTCAAAGAGATTATCCGAATTAAACACCTCCACCTCGCCGGATATCTCCCAGCCGTCCACTGCCGGCAGCCACGATTTCAACTCGTCCGGTGTCTGCGCCTTTAAAGGACAGAGGGACAACAGGAAAAAGAGTAACAAATAATTGCTCTGTTTCATACGTTCGTTTTATTAAGTCAGAAATTCGTCAGGCACCTGCATCACCGGCGTTATCGCAGCAATCTTTGTCGAAACATCGAAGCCGGAAGGACATTTTACCTGGCAGGTTTCACAATTGGAACAAATATCCGCCGAAAGATTCAGTTCTCCAAGTGTTTCCTTCGACATTCGCGAATATTTATAACCGTAAGCATACATGTAGGCCCGCATAATATCAGGAATAGGAAGATGTTCAGGACATTGCGCCCGGCATTTTCCACATTGCTGGCAATACAACATTTCCTGTCCGCAAAGGGTAGCCAGATATTCCTGGTCGCCGGCGGTCAGTTCCGGGGAGCGGGCAGCAACCAGGCATTCATCCAGTTCATCATAATTGGAGAAACCGGGGATGGCAGTCGTGATATGTTCGTTCTTCCAGGCCCATTTCAGGCAGGCCTGTGCGTTAATCTTTTTCTTTCCCCCAGCGTCTTCGGTACCACCGGTCATCGTCTTCATGGCAACCAGACCGACACCGGCTTTAGCGGCACGGGCTATGGCCTCTTCCGTCTCTTTCAGATTTGACAGTTTGAAATTATAACTCAGCAGGACAACATCGTAAATACCGGCTTCAACGGCAGCATCCAGCAATTCAGGTTTGCCGGCATGAATGGAAATGCCCAGGAAACGGGTTTTGCCATCCTCCTTAAACTTCTTCATGACGGCAACCACGCGCTCATCTTTTATCTCTTCCACTTTATCCAGAGCATGAGCGTAGAAGAGATCGACCTGTTCCATATTCAGGCGTTGCAGACTCTGGTCGATCAATCTTTCATACGAATCTTCGAAATCATCCCTCAAAGGATAATCGAACTTTCCTTTGGTAGCAATAAAGAAGCTCTCACGCGGCTTCCCGGCAAAGAACTTACCCAGCATTTCTTCATTCTTCCCGCCCTGATAGCCGTGGGCCGTATCAAAATGGAATATACCGGAATTATAGGCAGCTCTTACCACGTTCGGATTGTCGGCACGCATCACACCCATACTCAGTATCGGCAGTTTTACACCTGTCCTGCCAAGCGTACGGACAGGAATCTCATTTTCATTAGCAGTCACCTGGGGAAGACCGGTAGCCCTGGCTCCCGGAATTAACATCGCGCTTACGCCGGCAGTGGCTGAAAGCCGAAAAAAATCTCTTCGATTTACATGTTTGGTTTTCATAAGATAATATATTAGTATATGTAATTGTCCGACTGAGCCTTACAAATATAGAAAGATTTATCAAAATAATTCACTTTTTCCATAGGGTATTCATTTCCTGAACGATCTTATAAGTACAAACACGATTATTCACCATTAAAACAATACAAAGATGAAAACACTGTGTAGACAATCCATCGGTTTTTTGCTGATCTTATTATTGGTGGCAGGTAGTAGTCCGTTGCTGGCGCAGGACCAACCGGTACGTGACGATACCGATCCGGAATTTATCACCATCAGCGGAGTTGTCAAAGACAAAAATAATAAGAAACGGCTGGAGTATGTGAACATTTCCATCCCCGGCAGTACTTCAGGTACTATCACCAACGAAGACGGGGAATTCTCTTTCAAGATAAAAGACGCTTCCCATGTGAAGGCTGTCGAAATATCCCATATCGGATACTATAATAATAAGGTAGAAGTAAGCGGCAAGAACCTCTCCGACCTGACCGTCTGGATGACGCCTTACGAGAATATGCTCGACGAGATCATCATCCATGCCAAAGAACCGCGTTACCTCGTGGAAGAGGCTATCAAGAAGATCCCGGAGAATTACAGCAAGAAAACGAATATGCTGACCGGCTTCTATCGTGAGACGGCACAGAAAGGCCGACGCTACATCAATATATCGGAAGCCGTGATCGACGTTTACAAAACGCCTTATCACGAAGCCATAGACCGCGACCGTGTACAGATTTACAAAGGCCGTAAACTATTGAGCCAGCGAAGTACCGATACGCTTGCCGTCAAACTGCTCGGCGGCCCCAACCTGTCAATCCTTTGCGACATCGTGAAGAACCCCGATGTATTGCTCGACAGGGAATGTCTGCCCTACTACCTGTTCAAAATGGAAGAATCAACGAATATCGACAACCGTCCGCAATATGTAATCAGTTTCAAGCCGCAGGTCATCATGCCGTATGCCCTGTATTACGGAAAACTTTACATAGACAAGGAACGACTCTCATTCACCCGTGCCGAATTCAACCTGAGTATGGACGACCGCAACAAAGCGACCCAGGCCATCCTCAAGAAGAAACCGTTCGGATTACGTTTCCGCCCACTTGAAGTAGCCTATCTGGTAAACTACAAGGACCGCAACGGCGTAACTTATCTGAATTACATTCGCAACGGGGTACGTTTTAAATGTGACTGGAAACGCAAATTATTCTCTACCAACTACACGATCATCTCGGAAATGGTCGTAACAGACGGAAAAGAAGAAAACGTAACCAACATTCCGTACAAGATGGCATTTAAGGAAACACAATCGTTGTCCGACAAGGTAGAAAACTTTATGGATGAAGATTTCTGGGGAGCCTACAATATCATCGAACCTACGGAATCACTGGAAAGTGCTGTCAACAAATTAAAAAAGCAACAGAAATAAATTTCAATATCTTTTCGTACATTTGAAGGACTCTAATCATTAAGATCCACGGCATGCTGAACGATTTATTCGTACTAACAAAGATTAAAGAGGGGGACGTCAAAGCTTTCGAAGGTATCTTCCGGCTCTACTACTCCCCTCTTTGCCTCTACGCCGCCGGTATCACCGGCAGCATGGACGTCGCCGAAGAGATCGTGCAAGAGTTATTCTACGTATTCTGGAAAGAAAAGGAGAAACTGCAAGTGTTCCGTTCCCTGAAAAGTTATTTGTACGGGGCCGTGCGCAACCAGTCTCTCCAATACTGCGAACATCAGGAGGTGCGCAACCGTTACCGGGAAAACGTATTGTCAGGTAATCAGGAAAGCAAGCCGGCCGACCCGCAGGACCAACTCGAATACAAAGAACTGGAAGCTCTGATAAACAGGACTCTCAATAAGCTGCCCGAACGCCGTTTACGCATCTTCCGGATGCAGCGTTTCGAAGGTAAGAAATACGCGGAGATAGCCTCCGCCCTCTCTCTGTCCGTCAAAACAGTGGAAGCTGAAATGACCAAGGCACTTCAAACACTCAGGAAAGAAATTGAGAATTATACACAAACAGTATGACTCGTAAAGAAAGGGACAACAGAAAAACGGACCGGGCATGGGAGAATGTCTACCAACGCCTGGAAAAGGATGGTTTATTGGACCATAAGGAGAAAAACAGTATCATTCCTTATGGAGACATGCGCCGTCCTCCACTCTGGAAAATTATTTCGGCAACAGCAGCAATGCTAGTATTCTGCATTTATCTGTCTACAATTTATTTTAATCAAACAAATAAGGAAACCGACCGCAACCTGCTTACCCGGCAGAACATGGAAACAACGACCCTTGCCACCACGCTTGAAGACGGTTCTATCGTCTATCTGGCAGGCAACGCCGCCATCCATTACCCGGAACATTTTCAGGCGGACAAGAGAGAGATCTCCTTACAGGGAAACGCTCTTTTCGACATTGCAGGCAACCGCCAGCGTCCTTTCCTTATCGAAACCGAAGATACACGTATCGAGGTGTTGGGTACGGCGTTCAATGTAAAGAGCGACAATACCCAGCCGTTTGAACTGTCCGTACAGAGGGGAATGGTGAAGGTGACGCTGAAGCAGAGCGGACAAGATGTTTACGTCAAGGCAGGTGAAACCGTCACCCTCTCTTCACGAAAGCTGGAAGTAAGCGAAACAAAAGACCACGGACAATTTGCAACCTATGTCCGGCAAATACGTTTCAAGGATGAAAGGCTGGCCGATATCCTCCGCATTATCAACCTCAATACGGAAGATATCCGTTTTCAGACAACACCGGAACTCGAGGACAGGCAACTCACCGTTACCTTCTCCGACAATTCGCCGGAATCAATGGCAGAGTTAATCTGCTTTGCCCTGAACCTGAAATGTACACGTGACAAAAATGTGATTACTTTGCATGAGAACTAACGGGATAAAAAGGATACAAGGTGAAACTGAGCGCTACATATCGTCTATTATTGATCCTCATCGGGATGCTGCTGATGACAGCTTCCCCTTTGCAGGCAGATGATAAGGGCGATAAAGATGTGCTCGAACGCCTTATTCAAATTCCGCGAAGCAAGGAGACTGTTTACCAGTTACTGGGAAAGGTTTCCGAACGTTCCGGCTACCTGTTCATTTACGACAGCAAAATCATTGACAACGAACAGGTAGTAAAAATACCGGGAGGCAAATACACTATAAAAGAGGCCATCTACCATATTATCGGTAACCGTGACCTGGATCTCCGCGTGATCGGCAATCATATCCTGATCTCCCGCCCGGTAGAACCGCTACCCGTAAAGGAGGCACTGCAACCAGCCCTTCCGGATACAGTTTCGTATTTTACCCTCGAAGGCATTCTGCGGGACAAATATACCAACGAACCGATACCGTTTGCCACAGTCAGCGTCAGCGACGACGGCTCCATCGGCAATGTCACCAACCAGGGTGGCGAGTTCAGGCTGCGTTTACCCGACAGCCTGCGCCTGTCACAGATCAACTTCTCGCATGTCGGCTACCTGCCTTATGCAATAGAAAGTTCACTGTTGGCAGAACGTTACAGTATGCTGACACTGGAACCGAAAGTGATTCCCATACAGGAAGTGGTTATCCGTATCGTGAATCCTTTGCGCCTGTTACGGGAAATGCAGGAACACAAAAGCCTGAACTATTCCCAGGAACCCGTCTACCAGACTACTTTCTACCGGGAAGGTATCGAGCGGAAAAACAAATTCGTCAGCCTGACGGAAGCAGTTTTTAAAATATACAAAAGTGCGTACACCAACCGTCCGGTCACCGACCAGGTTAAGCTGTTGAAGATGCGCCGTATCACCAACAAACAGGAAAAAGATACGATCATCGCAAAAATGAAGTCCGGAATCAATGCCAGCATACAGCTGGATATCATGAAGGATGCACCCGACTTCCTGCTGCCGGAAAGCGATGTAAATTATCCCTATGTCTATGCCCATTCCGACATCACGGTAATAGACGGCCGGATGGCAAACGTGATCTCTTTCGAGCAGCGTGATTTCATCAACAGCCCTCTCTTGAAAGGAAACCTGTATATCGATTCGGAAAACAGTGCGCTGTTGCGGGCCGAATTCGAAATACACCCTAAATATGTAAAAAATGCAGCCGGCATGCTGGTTGAAAAGAAAAGCCGTAACCTGAAAATAATCCCGCAAAAGGTTATCTACACCGTTTCCTATAAACCCTGGAACGGTACTTATCACATCAGTCATGTAAGAGGAGACCTTCATTTCAAAGTAAAAAAGAAAAAACAACTGTTCGGCAGTTCTCCCCTTCATGTATGGTTCGAGATGGTGACATGCAAAACAGATACTTTCAATGTCAGCCGTTTTGGCCGGAAAGAAACATTATCGACCCGGACAGTGTTCTCTGAAACAAAATTTAATTATGATGAAGGCTTCTGGGGTAACTTCAATGTGATCCCTCCGGAAGAAAAACTGAATGAAGCGATTAGCAAAATATCGTCAAAAATAGAAGAAACAGGTTACTAAGTGGTTAAAAATCATAAAGAGGGCCTTTTCTCAAAGGCCCTCTTTATAGGTTTTTAATAGGTATTAGTCTTTAAGGCAAAAAGATTGTTTAGGTTATCTGCATGCAAAGATGCGGGATTTTATGTTACTGAACAAATAAAAAAAGATATTATAAAACACATTTTTAAAATTATCGAAACTTATTTGCAGCTTCTTCTATTTTTTAACAATTGGACTTCACCGTTTAATTATCGGTTTGTCACGAAGACAGACACGGTTCTTCTTGATTCATAAGCAGTAATAAAATCCACCAGCTGCTTATTCTCCCTGTATATCGTTTTTAGCATTCCTAAACGAAAAAATTCAACTTTCTAACACATGCAAAAATATAAATCTTTTTTTAATAAATCCTATAATAAGGTATAGTTAACGGCACGGGGATTTTATGTATTTTTGCACCCGTATCGAGGTGACATTAGATACGATATATAAACGTCTTAAATTGCATAATTAAGCATGTACACTGTAATTAAAAGGATGGAGATCTCCGCAGCACATAGCCTGCGTCTCTCCTATTCCAGCAAATGTGAGAACTTGCACGGTCACAACTGGATCATCACTGTTTACTGTCGCTCGAAAGAATTGAATGCCGATGGCATGGTCATCGACTTCAGTCACATCAAAGAATCAATAAAAAACAAGTTGGACCATCAGAATCTGAACGAGGTCCTGCCTTTCAATCCGACGGCCGAGAATATGGCCCGCTGGATATGCGACCAGCTACCTAATTGTTATAAAGTTGAAGTTAAAGAATCAGAATCAAACACTGCGATCTATGAGAAAGATTAATCAAATTTTCTACAGCCTACAAGGGGAAGGCTTTTATACCGGCAGAGCCGCTGTTTTCATCCGCTTTTCCGGATGCAACCTGAAATGTTCGTTTTGCGATACCGAACACGAAGAAGGTACATTGATGTCGGACGAAGAGATATTGGAGGCAATCTCCGCTTATCCGTCAGACATGGTCATACTGACCGGTGGGGAACCTGCTTTATGGATCGACGAAGCATTTATCGACATGCTTCACAAAGCGGGTAAATATATATGTATAGAAACAAACGGTACACGCCCGTTACCCAAAGGCATCGACTGGGTGACTTGTTCGCCCAAAGAAGGAGCACCGCTCAAAATTGACCATATGGATGAAGTCAAGGTTGTTTATCTGGGACAGGATCTGTCATCCTACATCAAACTGCCAGCCAAATACCACTTCCTCCAACCCTGCTCCTGCCGGAACACGATGGAGATAGTCAACTATATCCTCCAACACCCGGAATGGCAACTCAGTTTACAGACACATAAGCTGATTGATATAGCGTAAAAAGTCACTATCCAATGATCCCGGGCTTGACCTGGGATCACTACATGCCCAGCCAAATTTGCGGACAATTTCGGAAAGCAGGTTACGATCTTTGATGGGAATGCTTACCTTTTATTCCAATATATCAATTAATGATTCGTTCCTTCAAACAAATCATGATCTTCCCGTTTCTGTGAACTCTTTACTTTAAAGTTATTAAAGGTATAGCTTAACGTCAACGTGATAAGCGGATAGTTCGGACGGATCCGGGTGATGGATTGCAGGTCGGATGTGGTGATCTTGCTGACATAACGGGCCGAATTGAAGACATCGCGGAAAGCCAGCGTAGCAGACAATTTGCGGTTCATCAATTGCTGCCGGAGAGCCAGGTTCACATACCAGAAAGCATCGGTCCGTCCCTGCGTAGTCACGGAAGGGCCGACAAAATTACCGTCCAACTGGATACGGGTCGATTTGCCCAGGTCGAAGGCATTATTCCAGATAATATCGTAATTCGTGCTCTTCTCGTTCGTTCCGTTCAGTTTGTACTGGTTCTTTACTTTGTAATGATACAGGCTACCATTCAGGTTCACATTCCACCAACGGGTAAGCTGAACCTGGCCACTCAACTCCAGTCCGGTCGAATAATCGTGACCGACATTCGCCATCGAGTCCAACGTCACACCCGCTTCATAAGGAACGCGCAAACGCTCGATCTTATCTTTCCGGCTACGATGGAAAACCGTAGCGGAAACCGTATGCTCACCGATATTCTTCTTATAATTAAGTTCGAAAGAGTTGATATATTCCGAACGGATATCCGGATTACCGATTTCTGCCGAATAATAATCGCGATAGGTAATATAAGGTTCCATAAAAAAAAGTTCCGGCCGTGTGATACGTCGTGAATAGGAAGCCATCAGCTTATGATCTTTCGGGAACGTATATCCCAGATGTACCGAAGGGAAAAACTCAAACTTATTATATTCACGGTCTTTACCGGGAATGGAACTGCGAAGCACACGATGCGTATGCTCCCCTCTTACACCAGCCTGGAAATCGAACGATTTATAGCTGTCGCCGACAATCGCATAGATCGAATTGATCCCGTGCTGGAAATAGAAAGTATTGTAGATATCATCCCGCCAATAAAACTCCTGCTTTTCAGGACTCCAGAACTGCATGCTGTAATCGCCATCCTCCAGGTAAGAGAAATACTGGTAACCCGCTTCAATATGGCCGGTCTTGCTATACGGATAGATATAATCCATATTACCACGAACCGTCCAGCGATGTTCGTCCTCCCAGGCACGGTGCCCTTGTTCGCGCTCATTCTTTTTATTAAACAAGTCGCTCTGGAAATACTCCATGGCATTCCCCCCATATTTCAGATAAAAACTACCAGTCAGCTGATGTCCCTTATCATTGAACTTATGGTCGAAACCGACACTCCCCTGATAATAAGTTTCATGCAGGTCATAATCGTCGCGACTATAATAATCGCCATTGGCAAAAGGTTGGCTGCCGACCACCCGTTCCTCCGTATAATCCAGGTCGCCGGTACGGGTACGACCGCCATAACCACCTTCCAGATCAACATTGAACGTCGTATGAGGTAATGTATACATCCAGCCGGCTTTCAGGGAATAGTTGAAATTATTACTTTCACGAGGACCGTTCGAATGGGATGTCGTTGCGGTATCGGCAACGATCGTAGTCTTTTCCTGGTCAAAATCACTTTTCCGCAAACGGTCGGTCCAGCCTCCGCCAAAATACCAGCGGGATGATTTGTTCTGTTGCGTCAGCAGGAAATCCACCCCTCTCGACAAAAATGTGCTACCAGTCAGGTTGACCATTCCGCTGAATCCATGCTGTGCGTGCTTCTTTGTAATGATATTGATGATTCCGACATCGCCCCCTGTATCATGGCGAGCGGAAGGAGTCGTTATGATCTCGATATTTTCAATATGGCCGGAAGGGATCTGTTCCAGAGCCTGTGTCCCACTGAACACGCTCGGCTTACCGTCTACATACACCATAAACCCCGTACTTCCACGGAAAGATACTTCGCCCTCGGCATCCACGCGGATAGACGGCGTATTCTCCAGAATGTCGACAGCCGTTCCTCCGCTTGCCAGCATATTCGAAGAGGCCTCGATCATCTTCTTGTCCAGTTTATAGATGACCTGTTTCTTTTGCGCCACGACTTCCACCTCGGCAAGCCCGACTTCAAGCGGTTTCATAGGAATCGTACCCAAGTCGACTATTTCCGACGATGATGCGAGCACAATATTCTGCCGGGTAAACAAATCGTAGCCAACCAACCGGATCATCAGGCTGTATTCCCCGTTCTTCACATCTGCAATTCCAAAACTTCCGTCCATATCGGGCAAAGCATGAAACACAGGATTATCATCTCCCTTTTTAAAAAGGAGAACGTCTGCAAAATCCAAAGGCTTATTTGTTCCGGCATCCACAATTTTCCCTTTGATACGGGTTAACGGAGCGGCAGTTACAGACAGACTAAAACACAATAAGGCCACAATGAGACAAAAACACTTCTTCATTTCTTTACATCAGTCGTTGTTAACAATTTCGCGAAGATAGTATATTCATTACTGCCATGCAATTATTTATGTAGGTTGTATTCCGTTTTCTACTATTTTTGCATAAAAATTGAAGTATCGGGTAAACATATGGGTGTCTTTTTCAGTTAACTATACTGGAGGAATTCGTTTCAGTAAAAACCATTTTAAGTACATTTTATGATAACAACTCTTATTATTCTGGCCCTGTCGGCAGTCTTTTTTGTCAATGGGAAAATACGTTCAGACCTTGTTGCACTTTGTGCACTGGTCTTGTTAATGGTGTTTAATATCCTCACACCGGAGGAAGCGCTTTCCGGTTTCTCCAATTCCGTTGTCATCATGATGGTCGGTTTGTTTGTCGTAGGCGGAGCTATCTTCAAAACCGGACTGGCAAAAATGATCGGCAGTAAAATACTTCATCTGGCAGGTACGAGCGAAATCAAGCTATTCATATTAATCATGCTGGTGACAGCTTTTATCGGCGCATTCGTCAGCAACACCGGGACAGTCGCGCTGATGCTCCCTATTGTTGTCAGTATGGCAGTCAATGCCAACATCAGTCCGAGCCGTTTCCTTATGCCGCTTGCATTTGCAAGTAGTATGGGAGGCATGGCCACCCTGATCGGTACGCCTCCTAACCTTGTGGTGCAGGAAGCTCTTTCCAATGCCGGATACAATGCTCTCTCTTTTTTCTCGTTCACCCCGATCGGTATAGTCTGTATAACGGTAGGCCTCATTGTTCTGATCCCACTCAGCAAATGGTTTCTGTCAAAGAAAGAAGATACCAAAAAGAATGATACATCTACCGGACGTTCACCCCAGGAACTGTCAAAAAAATACAGCCTTTCCGATAACCTGTACCGTGTACGTGTTCACAAAGACTCATTGGTAAAGAATAAGAAACTGCATGAATTAAATATCACCAGCCTCTACAACCTCACCATTCTGGAAATACGGCGCAAGTCTTCCTCACAAAGCCGCTTCATGAAGACAGTCGACCAGAAACTGGCAGGCCCCGAAACGGAAATTCAGGAAGAAGATATATTATATGTATTCGGAGACTACCATAATATTGACAAATTCGTAAAAGAAAACCGGCTGGACCTGACGGAATCGAAAGTTTCGGAATTTACCGGAGATAACGAGAAACTGAGCGTTCGCGAAATCGGTATTGCCGAAGTCCTCTTGATGCCCGACTCCAAACTGATCAACAGAGCCGTTAAAGACTCCGGCTTCCGTGATAAATACTCCGTAAACATTCTGGGAATAGAACGCGGAAACGAATATATCCTTTCCGATGTGAAAGATATAAAGATGCATGCCGGCGATATCCTGCTGATACAAGGAACCTGGGACGATATTGCCCGTATGAGCAAGAAGCAGTCACAATGGGTAGTACTCGGCCAGCCTGTCGAAGAGGCCTCCAAAGTGACACTCGATTATAAAGCCCCCGTTGCAGCCGGTATCATGGTCCTGATGATCGCCGCCATGGTATTCGACTTTATCCCTATCCCTCCGGTCGCTGCCGTATTGATAGCTGCCATACTGATGGTACTGACCGGATGCTTCCGGAATGTGGAAGATGCCTACAAGACAATCAACTGGGAAAGTATCGTCCTGATAGCCGCCATGCTGCCGATGTCGCTGGCATTGGAGAAAACAGGAGCATCATCGCTTATTTCCGAAAGACTTGTCGGAGGACTGGGCAATTACGGTCCGTTGGTCCTGATGGCAGGGATCTATTTCACGACTTCGTTGCTGACGATGTTTATCAGTAATACGGCAACAGCCGTACTCGTAGCCCCCATCGCATTACAGTCTGCCATATCCATCGGTGTAAGCCCCTACCCGTTCCTGCTTGCCGTTACGGTAGGTGCCAGCATGTGTTTTGCCTCGCCGTTCTCCACACCGCCCAATGCGCTTGTGATGTCGGCCGGTAAATATACTTTCATGGATTACGTAAAAGTCGGGCTCCCGCTGCAAATTATTATGGGAATTATTATGATATTTGTGCTGCCTTTATTATTTCCGTTTTAAACATTAACGGACATTTATTAGTTTTATATTTGTACGACAAAAAGAAAAGTATGAAGATTCCTTTTAAACCAATTACAATAGAGGATAAAGAACTTATTACGTCATTTATCTATCCTCACAATTATCGCAATTGCGATTACTCGTTTGCCAATATCTGTAGCTGGCGTTTCCTGTACGACACGGAGTTTGCCGTTGTCGACGGTTTTCTGCTGATCCGTTTCTGGATAGAAGATAAAAGCCGGTTGGTCTATATGACACCTGCCGGAAAAGGAGACCTGAAACACGCGTTGGAGTTACTCGAAGCCGATTCACTGGAACACGGACACCCACTCTGTATGCTAGGCGTCACACCGGATGCCAAAGACATCCTGGAGGAAGCGCTGCCCGGCGGATTTTTCTATATCCCCGAACGCGATTATTTCGATTATATCTATCTGCGTGAAGACCTGGCATTGCTGAAAGGCAAGAAGTTCCAATCCAAGCGTAACCATATCAATAATTTCAAGAAAAGATATGAATACGAATACGCCCCCATCACTCCGGAACTGATTCCGCAATGCTTAAAGCTGGAATGTAAATGGTATAAAGCCAATGAGACGGAAGATGATGCGGAAGACCTGAACTTCGAACGTATTTCGATGACTTACGCGCTCAACCATTACGACGAACTGGGCCTGCTCGGAGGAGCATTGCTGGTGGACGGCAAAGTAATAGCTTTCACCTTCGGTGCACAGATCAATCACGACACCTTCGGCGTGCATGTGGAAAAGGCGGATGTGAACTATGAAGGCGCTTACACTGTTATCAATCAGGAATTCGCTTCACGCCTACCGGAAGAGTTCGTCTACGTCAACCGCGAAGAAGACCTCGGCATCCCGGGATTGCGTCAAGCAAAACTTTCTTATAACCCGGTCATACTATTGGAAAAGAATGCCGCGATTAAGAAAACGCAAAACAACAAACAAGATGAACAAGCAGCAAATAATCGATCTGTGGCGTCTCTCCTTCAATGATACGGAAGAGTTCATACGCCTTTATTTCGACCGGGTATACAAAGAAGAAAATACACTGGTCATCGAAAAGGACGGACAGGTAGTATCTGCCTTGCAGATGCTGCCTTATACCATGACTTATTATGGTACGGAAATATCCGTAGCCTATATTTCCGGAGCTTGTACCCTGCCTTCCATGCGTGGAAAAGGCCTGATGAAACAACTGATGCAAAAGGCTTTCGATGAAATGAAATACCGTTCGGTTGCCGTAGCGGCACTGATTCCTGCCGATCCCTGGTTATTCGATTACTACCGGGAACTGGGATACACGGAAACGTTCGACTACTCCGAGGATACGTATATACGTCCGGAAATACCGGTCTACGCTCCTCAGATAACCGTTGTACCACCGGAAGTTCCTTCCCTGGATCAACTGTACGACTATTTCAACCATAAAATCCGCGAAAGACAATGTTGTGTCCTCCACACCAAAAATGACTTTGTCACCATTCTTCGCGACCTGCAACTGGATGGCGGACAAATGCTGACAGCATTAAACGAAAAAGACCAACCGATAGGGATGGCCTTCACTCTTCCGCCGGATCATACACCCGGACTTTCCGAAGATAAGAAACAGGTCTACGTAAAAGAGTTTTTTTATGATGACGACCGGGTAGCCAACCTCTTACTGCAAGAGGCCACTTTGCAAAACAACGTGAATAAAGCTATCTATAAAACACCTCCGGTCGTACCGGCAACCCGTCCGGTCGGAATGGCCCGCGTAATCGACACCGAGCGCCTGATACATCATTGGCTGTCCACCCATAAAGACAGTCCGTTTACAGAACAGAATCTGAAGAATATGGACATCCAGACACTCACCCGGATCGTTATGGGATACCCGAACCGGGAGTCATATATGAGTCTGATGCTGGATTAATCCGGCATCAGACTTTAGCTTATACTATAATAACGATGCACAAATTGTCCGTATTTCTTTCAACCGTTCAGAAAGATTGCTCTTTTCACGGGCTAAAGCCATATTATAACGTGTTTGCATATTAATAAGTAATTCAGGATTAATACCTAAAGCAGCTTCTACCATTAATGCAAAATCACTGGTAACAGAACGTTTACCATTCAATATTTCATTCAACATTGTATAAGGTACTCCTAACAAGTCCGAGAACTTCTTTTGAGAAATCTTACGGAATTCCAATTCTTCTTTTAACACATCCCCCGGATGAGTCGGTAATCTTTTTATTGTATCCATACCTATTATTGATAATGATTAGTTATATCTGTTACTATACAAACAGTTAATATGACTTCTGCTGCATCTGTACGAATTTTAAATTCTAACCGATAATGGTAATCTATTCGTATAGAAAAATGATCCTTTAATCCTTGAAGAGCTTCAAAATTTAAAGAGTTCAAAACAAACAAATCCTCAATTCGTGTAGCAGCCATTAATGTATCAATACGTTTTTGATATTTTTTAATGACAGCAGCATCAAAACGATATTTCTTGTTTTTACATTTACCACTTTCATATAGTTCTTTCAAATAATCTTTTTCGTATTCTATAGTCATAGTTCTGTTTGTTTCTACAAAGATAATACAACAAAAGTATTATTCACTAATTTAGTGAATGTTTTTTTCTAATCAATAACTATTTCAAAGATATCTCCTTTCTGCAAGTCGATCCTGACGAACCGCATCAACACGATTCGTTCTTTTTCTTTTCCAACGCCTGTTTATAAAGTATGTCCTGAAGTACGGTATACTGGGCAACATAGCTTTCCTCCATCATGCCATTAGCCTCACTCGCCCCGTCTGTCTCCACAAACAGGCTGATTCTTTTACTCATTTCTATATATTCGTCGAATCCTTCATTAGAAGAGTTCAATACGCTGATAATCGTTTTGTATCTCGGGGTATCCATAATTATCTATTAAATTTTAATTCAACAATAAGACACAACCCGTCTATAAATAAAACAGGTTGTACAAAGATAGAATAATCAAATTGGATATCCTAGTTGCACAACCTGCGTTTATTTTATGGAAAATGTTCAGATCGTCATCGACATTATTTTATTTCCTAATGCAAAGAAGAAATAGCTGGTATACACATTTGTACTTCATCAAAAAAAGCAAAGTTTCTCCAGGTTTCACCGGTACGTTATAGTACAAACTTAACTTTTCACAAATATCCATCGGATTTATAGATGATTAAAAGTACAAATGCACTAAATCCAAGGTTATACAAATAAGTATTCATTTATTAAAGTATCCGACTAAAGACCAAAACCACGCAATATCCCTATAACCTTTCTGGCAAACCTCACCAAACTGCGCTTCAAATAACTCGTGTAATCATGGAAATTCCTTTTACCTCCGCGTAAATATTTATGACCGCCACAGATAAAGCTTTTATCCAATAAAAGTATAATCTGCGGGAAAGGCATGTTCCAGCCCTCCGGATAACAGTAAGCCGGAGTTAATGAATAAGGCGGATGATCTAAAAAATAACGGTTGATATGCGATTCATCATGCCAAAGAGCCATCACTCCGTTTCTTTTGTCTTCTTCCGTATTATCCCTGAGAGTCTCCGCCATCTTCAAAAAGGCAGGAGTCCTACCGCCGTTTAACCCACCGGCATAATAATAACGGCCTTCTCCGTAAGGAATATAAGCTGTCGATTTTTCATTCCGGTCATAGGTGAATTCGTTCACCTCACGATCATAACCCCCAGGATGTATTAGCCCGACCAATCCGTTGGAACTTTCCTCCGGTAAAAACTCTTTACCGATCTTCTCCCGTATAACCATATTGGCATTGAAAAAATAAAGATAATCCGTTTCCTTTTCCAGCCGTTCCTTTATTTTTAAAAACATACTGAAACGCATCAACGTATTATCGGGCCATCCTAGATTTTCCTGATAAATACGATGGATACGCTTATTCTTTTTTTCTCCATATAAGCATGGATTGTCCGTGAACACGTAGTATTCACGGATGCAGGGGAGCCCCTGCATAAAAGACTTTTCAGTACTCTGATAAAATTTCTTCCAAAAGATAGAGTAACGTCCCGTACAGATATATAATATCCCGATTCTCATATGAATAACTTGGCTATAAGTTTTTTTATTTTTTTATAATACACATAACGATAATGACTTATAGCATACATATATAAATCTATCCATTCGAAAATAGTCTTGCGAATCCGCAATTTGCTCCATTCCTCCGGATATAAATCTTTTATATCATTAGCCCTATAAAGTATTTCAAACCATGATTCAGGACAGATAACCCGTTTATCCGGAGACGAATCCAACCAGGCTCCCCACCAGGCAAACGTGGAATTACTGATGATATGATGCCTGCAAAAACTTTGCAGATACAAATCGACTGATGGTGATTCATTTTCAGAAAAATAAAAATGCTTCCCCTTAAAATGTTTTTTACACCAGTCTATGTCATCGCTAAAAATCAAATAATCAGTCGTTGGTGAAAATAATCGCATTGCTTTTTTATAATATCTGACCGGACAAACAGCATAATACAATTTCGATTGCATATAATCTCCTCTCCGGACATGCACAGAAACCGGTTTTTTATTCAGTATATCCTGATATTTATGTCTTATATACAATTTCGTTTCCTCATCTATAGCAAATAATTCCCGGATAAAATCTTTATCAATATATTTCTCTGACTGAAAATATCCATAAACTGTCAAATCCTTCTCATCCGGTAATGCCCGATAATGAAAAAACGGTTCATTATATACTTTTTGATTTTGCGGAAAGTCTTCCGCAAAATCAATCTTACGTAAGATTGATTTTTTATACTGAAGAACATACTCAACATACCGATAGTCCTCCTGCCCGACAAAAGCTTTAAAAGGGACATTCAACCGCCTTGCCAACGAAATACCCGCTGCAATCTCAAATAAAATATTACCCAATCTATCCGATAAAACAGAATAAATCATATATTCTTTCCATTAATATTATAAAAACTCAGACTCTATCGAGCCTATCATTTTCTCCAATAAAATATCCGGACGCAAATAAGTTTCCGCATATCTCCGGTTCCGTATCCCAACCCGGCTACGTTCGGATTCATCCATTTCGGCAAAAGCCACTATTTTCTGCACCAACAAATCCGACTCACCATGGGAGACGGAAATATTTCCGGGACAACGACACAAAATATCCGTTATATGGGATTGCTCAGGGCCGATATACAATACAGGCTTACTAATGAACATCGCTCCATAGATCTTATTCGGATGCGTAAAACCGACACAACCTTCCCCTAAAGAAACCACCTGGATATCTGCCGAACCTAATGACAAATGAATCTTTTCACGCGGTTGATAAGGTAAAATCAGGATATTATCCAACCGGTATTTTTCTTTGTATTCACGTACTTCCTGCAGACGGACTCCGCCTCCAATATGAACAAACAAAAAACGCCCATCCTCTTTCAGCCTGACCGCAGCATCCAGTAACGTAGTCAACGGATGCATGACAGAATGATTACCGGAATACATAATCACGATCCTGTCCCCAAAACCGTTTTCTATCCGGAACGGATTCTCCATTCGTCCACCTTCAAAAACAGCCGTCATAACCGGCCACACGGGAATCACATCTATTCCGGACTTTTCTGTGTGTAAACGCCGGTTGATATGCTGCTTCATATAATCATCCAATACAATAATTTTATCAGACTGATGAAAGACATAATCCCCGCATTTCTGCATGCTTTTCGCAGGAATAGAACCGGCTTTCATATAACCGGCTACCAACGATAACTCCGGCTGCAGATCCATTGTCCAATATACAAAACGTATATTTTTCATTTTCGCTGCTCTTATCCCAAGATACGATAACAAAGGCGGACTCGTTAACCCTATCATCGCATCGCATTCAGACCGTTTTAATAATAATAATTTACAACTTATCAGAACATTGAAACTCAGGAAATCCGCCAAACGTCCCAGCTTCGTCTTTTTACCGAACCCGGTATTAGACAGACGGTGAATGCGGACTCCGTTATGGTGTTCCATAGCCGGATACATTATTTCCGGATGCTCATAATTATGACGGCTGGTGATGACAGTCACATCATGTCCGTGGTCGGACAGAGCTTGCAGCAAATCAACCAAATGTTGTGCCACGGAAGCAGTGTCCGGCCAGTAGACCTGTGAGATACAGACTATTTTCATTTATTCTTTTTCTGTACTTGTTCATTTATCCATCGGTAGGTCAATGCCATCCCTTTAGACAACGGCCAGTTAGGCGCCCATCCCAGTTTCTCCTTAATCAGACGGTTATCGGAATTACGGCCGACAACACCCAGCGGACCGGGAATATGTTTTATATCCAAATTCTTACCCGCAATCTCCATCACCATTCCAGCCAGGCCGTTGATACTGATCATCTCGTCCGAACCGATATTTACCGGTCCCATAAACGCATCCTGACTCATCAGGCGGCGCACACCTTCCAGGCATTCATCGATATAAAGAAACGAACGGGTCTGATTGCCGTCCCCCCACATCTCGATCGTTCCGCCATCAGGCGTTTCAGCCACCTTACGGCAAAAAGCGGCCGGCGACTTCTCACGTCCGCCCTCCCAGGTTCCTTCCGGACCGAAAATATTATGGAAACGGGCAATACGTACATCCAACCCCTTATTACGATGGTAAGCCATATACATACGTTCACTGAACAGTTTCTCCCAACCGTAGTCACTGTCCGGTCCTGCCGGATAGGCCGAATCCTCCGAAGTAGTCGGATGCAAAGCATCCATCTGGTTACGTTCCGGATAGATACAGGCAGAAGACGAATAGAAAATTCTTCCCGCATTCCGTTTATAAGCCACATCCATCATATGGATGTTACACATCACCGAATTATGCATAATATCGGCATCATTCTCACCGGTAAAAACAAAACCGGCACCACCCATATCGGCAGCAAACTGATAGATTTCGTCAAACTTACGATCGACGGCACGGTTACATACATCCATGTCGCGCAGGTCACCGATCATAAAATCATCGGCTTCCGTCGGTGAAAATTCCGGATACTTCAAATCGACACCTTTTACCCAATACCCCTCATTTTTGAGGCGTTTAACCATATGGCTACCGATGAAACCACCGGCGCCACAAACTAATGCTGTTTTCATGTTAATTGTGAATTAAATTAATAAAATATCTAAGAGAAAGTCTTGAACGATGTTTAAGTCGCTATTTATCAGAAATGAAACATTTTTCGATGAGTTCCTTTTTTCACCATCAGTTTCAACTCGTAGAGTGACCAAAGCAAGAGCGGCATGCGGTAATATATCAGATAGTATCTGACAGGCAAACGAAGCCGGAACAGAACCGTTACATTTAATATATCCCGATCCAAATTTTTTATAACGTTCCTGACAAAATGAAACCTTGTTTTTGCAGGGACAACAGGTTTTGTATATAAAAAAGAGAGAAGTGTCCCATGTAAAAAAATATAATACCACTGCATAAAACGATTCATCTTTTTATTGCAGATTCCTTTTTCTTTCAGAAAACCATCAATGCCATGCCAGATTTTCATATCATCGTCTAAAAGAGATAAATCACAACAATACAGTTGTGATTGTCTTTGTCGAGACAAAGAATCATCCTGTTTCACAACATGGTATAAAGGAGTGGCTATACAACGGAGATTATCGATATACTTAAAATAGGTACAATTGAATATCAAATCTTCCCCCCAATTGATACCGGGTTGAAAACGCAAATGATATTCTTCGATAATACCACGACTATACAAACGGCTCGTCGGACTGGCAATAAGCCCACTGATAAGATGCTCCAACAAAAACTCGGTAGCACCGTCATCTAACCTATATGTTTTATCTTCTATCTCATGACTATACTTGAAAACCCCGCTGCTATCATGAACGCTCATTCCGCAAAGAGGTATCGTATCCTTTCCGACTGCCTGATACAGAAGAAACAGATAATCGGGTTCAACCCAATCGTCACTGTCGATAAACGTTATATATTCTCCTTTCGCCAGCTCCATTCCCCGATTACGGGCAACCGACACACCCGCATTTTCCGGTTGTGCGGTAAGATGGAAACGGGAATCTTTTTTAAGATACAGATTACAGATCTGCAAACTGTCGTCAGTGGAAGCGTCATCAACCAGAATACACTCCCAATTCGTATACCTCTGATTCAATACGGAATCCAGACAACGAGACAAACAATATCCCCGGTTATAGACCGGAATAATAATTGAAATTTGCCCATTCATTATTTCTTATTTTATTGATTAATCACATGTTCGCCTTGAAGGCATTCCGCTTCGCAATCTTCACATGTTACTTCTTGAATTAACAAAAGACTGAAACAGCATATCCCATTTCTTATAAACCGTTTCGGAATTATAGTTTTGAAGTACGAACGATCTTCCATTTTCCCCATACTCATTTCTCCTATCGAGACTATCCATCAACTTTATAAGAGCCGTCTTTAATCCGGATATATCCTCCGGTGGAACCAGGATTCCTCTATCCTCTCCTATTATATCGCCAGGACCTTCCGGACAATCGAAGGAAACGACCGGTAGTCCGCAGGAAGTCGCCTCTAAAAGACTCATTGGAAACCCTTCAAAACGGGAAGACATGACATAAACGGAAGAAGACAAATATTCAGAAATTACATCTTCCGTATACCCTTTCAGGAATACATATTGTTCCATATTATACCTCTTTATCTTTTCCGCTAAAAAAGCATGCATCTCTCCCTCCCCGAAAATATCCAGATGCCAGTCGGGATAATCTTTCCAGATATATTTGACAGCTTCCAGTAATAAGTCATATCCTTTCTGGTTAGAAAGACGGCCTATCGAGAGGATTCTTTTTGATGTCAGATCAGCTTTCCCTTTTGGTGTAAAAGTCAACATATTAGGTATGACTTCGACATTTTTCAGCCTGCGCCTGAATTTATCGGCATCCTTCTCGGTGAGAGACACCATTTTATAAAACGACTGATAGACATATTCCCGAAAAAAAAGAATGGGCGAAGGATAGATATCATACAAGTTATGTTCGCAGGCAATCGACTTTTTCGAAAAACCTGAAAAATACAAATACAGATTGGCTAAGAAGTTCTGCCCTATAAACAGGCCGGAATCATTTTTACGCATCATTTCCCGAAAAGAAAAGAAAGACTGGATTATCCGCAATAAACGCTTAAACGGACTACTATGAATAGAATACGATTCACAGGTTACATAAACGATACTCACCTCTTTTTCAAGAAAGAAAGCCGGTGATATATTCTGCTGGAATAGAGAAATGATCCGCACCTCATGCCCTTTTTTCACCAAAGTATTCGCTAATAAGGTTGTCGTTCTTTCCGTCCCGGCTTTGGCTGTGATATCTACCACTATAAATGAAATTTTCATCTGATTATTCTTTACTGTCAATACTCCTATACTTTATTATCCTGGCAGGATTTCCGGCAATCACCACGTTTTCCGGAAATTTGCCACACACCACACTACCGGCTCCTACAATTGAGTTTTTTCCGATAACGGTTCCCTTTAGAATAATTGAATTCATCCCGACAAAGCAGTTCTCGCCGATAGAAACCGGTTTCATCTTCAGATGTAGAGGATCGGTCGTAAAATTCAATCCCGGCTCAAATGCATGGAAATCATTATCTACGATCTTACAGTTGGCCCCTATAAACGTATTATTTCCTATCCGTATCTCTTTCATAGCGTAAATCGTCGAACCGGATATACCGACATTTTCCCCGATATGTATAGTTCCTCCATGTCTTGCCACCAGTATCGTCCTTTGATACATACCCAACAAATTATATACTGGCGTACTACAGAGCCCGGACCCTTTACCTATCAAAATAGAGGAATTCCTGAATGCAAGGATTATGCTGAACCCGACCAGATTAACCCGGCCCAGATATCTGATTTTCTGAAATAAATAAAGTAGATATAATGCAAACAAACGTATCATCCGATCATTTCAATTAATGTGATAACCCACTTACAATCTGAATTTAACGATCTTCAACCTCCATAATAAACCATATAATTTGTAATCAAAAAATCTGGTCATCCTGTATTTAAAGGAAGTCTTTCGCATCTCGGATGATTTACGATTCTGGATTATTTCCGACTCAACCAGTTGTTCGGATGAAGCTCCGGATGCCAGATACGGATATATCCCCAACAGATAAATCCCATGCCTGAACATATATTCAAAATCATCGGCAACAATCGAAGGTTTGTTAACCGACAATAATTTTTCAGCAGCATGCCGGTTCACCAAATAGGCACAAGTTCCCACCGCTTTTATAAACCGGTAAAAAGAATAATGTCCTATCTTAGAAATATCTTTCGTAAAATAAAGCAAATGGGAAGCCAGTGTGATAATGCAATTTTTATCAGAAACCATCACCTTATCTATATTTTCAAAAATCAGATGAACATCCTCCGGATGCTGAAAAAAAACATCATCTTCCAATATCAACGCATATTTGCAATCCGACCAAAGTAATCTGCGATAGCACTCCCTATGGCTTAGCGTACAGCCAATTTCTCCAGGTAGCGGTTCGCGGTCATATCTTGAATAAAATCTTTTCCGGTCAAATAACTGTTCTATCTGTACCTCCATAAGTTGCTTCCCGTTCACGGCCTCCACCCATTCGATATCCAGGAAAGAATAGCGGGAAACCTCCTTCAGAACCCGTTCTCGCCGGTCGGCGGATTCTTTCATATTTATTATATACGTCTTTATTTTCATTACTAATTCTTTGTATTTCCGTATCCATAGCCATAGTAACCATAATAGCCGTAATAGCCGGCCTGCTCATAACATACTTCATTCAGAACAACAGCCATATGTGACAATCTGCCATCCGTATAAAGTTTCTCGACATCCGGCAATAACCGCCGGTCGAAACGACCTTCACGAATCACATAAATACATAAATCGGCAACCCGGTTAATTACCTGGGCATCCGCCACTATTCCATAAGGGACAGTATCTATCAGAATGAAGTCATATTCCCTTCTTAATTCCGCCATCAGCATGTCCAGACGATTGCTGAGCAATAATTCTGCCGGATTGGGAGGCACAGGCCCGGAGGTAATAACATCCAATGTTTCATGCCATTCACTTTTTCGGATAATATCCCTCACATCCGATACCTTGCCGGATAAAAAATTAGTTATCCCTGCCGGCACAGTTTCATCTTCATTCTTTACCGAACCTTTACGAATATCCATTTCCAACAAAATAACCCGCTTACCGGCCAATGCTAATGCCACAGACAGATTAGTTGCAATAAAAGTCTTCCCCGAACCCGGATTATACGAAGTAAACATGATCGACTGTGCTTCTTCTTTCTTGTTCAGCATGAAGTCCAGATTGGAACGAACGACACGGAACGCCTCCGAAACCGGGTTACGTCCTTGTTCGTGTACCACCACCAAACCTGATTTTTTCGATTTACGAGGTATTTCCCCCAGAAAAGGAATGGTCAGATTTTCCTCAAGATCTCTACGCCCACGTACTTTTACATCGAGTAGCTGACGGATATAGAAGCATAAACCGGGAACCAATAAACCAACCAGAAAGGCCGCCAACAAAACGATCAGGGCATTTGCTCCCGCCATTCCAGCCGCATAGGCCTCGTCCACAATACGCAGATTACTGTCGGCCGTAGCCAGCGACAAGGCGTTTTCTTCCCGTTTATTCAACAAATAAAGGAACAGTTCTTCTTTGATTTTCTGTTGACGCTCCACCGACAAGACATATTTCTGCTGAGTCGGAATACTACTGATCTTCCCGATTTCAAGCATCTGCATTCTACGGGTATAATCCAGCTTCATATCGATCGCCTCTTTCGTATTTCTCAGGCTTTGGGCGATAGCATTCCGTAAGGAGGCCAGTTGGCTGCTTCGCTCTTTCACGGCAGGACTATTGTCGCCTGCATTCACCGTCAACTTATTCCGTTCCAATAATGTCATGTTATATTTATCGATCATTCCCTCCACACCGACACTCGCTATACCGGTGTTAGCCGGAAGCAAATGTTCGTTTTTCAACGGATCATGCAGATACATCTGCACCAATTCAACCAATTCCCGCTGGTTGGTCAATTCGGTGACCTCCATATCATGCCTGTTCCGGTTTCCCAGATATATTTTAGCTTCTTCAGCCAAATCCGCCGATTGATTCTGCTTCCGGTAGTTTTCAATATTATTCTCCACATCGCCCAATTCTTCATTGATCAACTGCAAACGTTCGTCAATAAAAAGTGCCGTACTGCGAATAATCATGTTCTTATCCTGCATCGACTCATCCACATACGCTTGTATCAACGTATTCAGGATATCCTCTCCCCGCTTTGCATCCGTATCCTGGTAAGTGAGCGTCAATAAATTGACATCTTTAGCCGAACGCTCGACTTCGAGCCCGTCCAGATATAAACTGATAAGCGATTTACGATCGCTACATGTTACCTGTATCGGAACATCCAGCCATTCGTCATTGAAAAAAGAAGTACGCCTGACAATCATCCTGCCCAGCGGGCTATTCTGCGGCGTGCCAAAAGTATATTTCATCACACCATCCGGATCATCCTCCAGTCCTTTTATCCGGAAGCCGCCTTCCGGCAAAGGGATAACAGAGAAAACAGCCGGTTTGGAAAAAGAAGAATCCGGAAAGCTGATCTCCACCGGAGAGTTGGTGTATAAATCCCTGCTTTTCAACCCGTCATCCACAGAATAGTTGATATCCAATCCTAACCGCCGTATAACTTCACCCATCAACAAACGGGATTTAAAAATCAGAATCTCCCCGTCGATATTATTGCCATCCTCGAACAACTGTTTTTCATTGAAGGCTTCCTCCGATTTCGCTGTATTTTTTAACTGGACGACAGCTTCCCGCTTATAAACAACCGGGACAGTACGTATGTAAACAAAAGCCAGCATCAGACAGATGAACACCGACAACGCAAACCAATGCCATCTGGCCAGCAATACATCCCAAACTATACGAATATTCAACTCGCTTTTCAAATGCCATTCATCTATATAAGGCTTATCATCATTCATAAGTATTTTATTTAAAGATAAGTACGCAGGTTGACATCAGGAACGAAATCAAAGACAACCAGGTGCCGACGTTGGTGAACTGATTCTGAGTACTTGCTTCCGCCCGTACCCGGTTAGGTTCCACATAGACCAGGTCGTTCTGCTGCAAATAAAAATTAGGAGAATTGAAAACATCTCTCGAACGCAGGTCATGATACAGAATCGTCCGTACGCCATCCGTTTCCCTGACCACGGCAACCCGGTTACGACGTCCATGGATTGTCAAATCACCAGCAAGCGCCAAAGCCTCGAACAGAGTAACCTGATCAGAAGTGATGGTATATGAACCGGGACGGTTCACTTCGCCCAACACTTGTATCCTAAAATTCTGAAAACGAACTGTTACTACCGGATCTTTTATATAATCCCCTTTCTTCAGTTTGTCCTGAATCAACTCTATCAGTTGACGCCGGGTCAATCCCTGTATTTCGAGCCTTCCCAACAGAGGGAAATTAATGGTCCCGTCCTGTTCTACCAGATAACCACGGTTATTATATCCTCCTCCGTAATTTCCGGAATAATTATTTCCCCATGACAGATTGTTAAACGGCTGTAATAACTCAGGTTCGGCACAACTGACGGAAATATCCAAAATATCATTTTTCCTTATTTTTATTTCAACGGAATCGGAGACCTCCATCCGCTTAAACAAGTCATCTCCTTGCAAGTAAGCGATATCTTTTACTCTTCCGCAAGAAGAGAATAAAAGAGAAAAAAACAATACAGCAAATAAATAATTGATTATTTTCATATATCTAATTTTATTAATCGGTTATCTCACAGACAGTATATGTAATAAGAGCAATAATCGCCGGCAACCGCCTCTGAAGAAATTCTGCAATCTATAGCGCACGGGGATACCCGTCACATATTCTATATCTTGCTTGCCCTGTTGAATATTCGTCCCCATACTGTCACCTGTCGAAAAAAGCGGGAATAACCCATACACCTTTATTCCTTTCAAATTCATATACTGAAAATCGTCAGCCAATACCGACGGGAAATCCGTCAGCAGTTTTTTCGCCACATTCCGGTGTATCAGATAGACATAAGCTCCCAGTCCGAACCATACCCGGTACATACTATATCCGTTTCCCATATCCCTCCCTCTGGTAGAACTCACCGGCAAAAGAGAATAGATAAATACACCGCCTTTCTCTTTTTTCAGCATCTCGCAACATTCAGTCATGACAGCATCCACAAGCTCGGGTTTAAGAAAAACAATATCATCTTCCAATATCAATGCGACCTCTTCGTCCGAATTTAATAACCGGCGATAACATTCCTGATGGCTCAGGGTACATCCGACCTCGCCCGGATACGGATGCCGCTTATAACGATAAGTAAAGCGTTTGACATCAAACAGTCGCTCCGTTTCTTCCGGTAAAAGCCGGTATCCGTCTACCGCTTCCACCAGCTCGACATCCATACAGGCATACCGGGCGGTCTCTTTCAAGATATACTCCCGGCGATCTGCGGATCGCTTCAAATTAATCACATATGTCTGTATCTTCATGTTTCTCATTCAATAGTTCCAGTAACCCTTTTCCCGGTTTAAATTTCACGCTCACTCGCTTACGAATCGGACATTCCACACCCGTACGCGGATTGCGTCCGAAACGTTCTTTTTGTTGCCAGGGTTGAAAGTGCCCGAAATTTTGTAACAACACAGACTCATCCTTCCGGATCGATTCTCCAACTACGGCACACAGGGTATCCACTAATTGAGAAGCCATAGTAACCGTTACCGACATGCGGATCGCTATTTCTCTAGCCAAATCATTCTTATTCATATCCTTCAATATTTATTAATAGATTATTTGATTTTCAAAAAGAGATATTTGATTTCATAAAACAAGAAGAGGAGAACCGGTAGTCTGAAATACACAGCAACAGACTTATAGGCCAATGATCCCGGCCGAATGATATACTTCTTGAATTTACTTCGGTCGGCATTCATGACTAACCCTCTCATCCGTTTATAACGCTCTATCCATGACAATCGGTCGTGCACAAAAATCGAACCGGCGGTCGATTCACAAAAGAGGTAGATATAATAATTATCCGCAACCTGCATCAGCCTGGGATGATTAAGACCTTTCTTTTGTAGAAAATCAGAGAAACCATCCCATCTTTTTTGTCTCGAATCAGAAAGGAAATAATCATATTTCGCCTCTGTTGTCAATGAAACCTGTTGTTTCATAACATGATATAGAGTAAAAGGCACACCTTTCAGCTTATTGACATGACTATAATATGTATAATTAAAAATCGTATCCTCTCCCCAATCGATACCGACAGGGAAACGAATGTAATAGTCCTCGATGATCTTTCGTGCATACAATTTATTCACAGGTCCGAACAAGAGCTTCGAATCAAAAAAATAATAAGCAATCAAGTCCGCTCCACTATTATCCAACAAAAACGATTCGTCACTTTTTACCGGCATCTCCTTGCTTCGTACTCCCTGGCAATCAAATTCATCCTGTCCGCAAAACGACATTGTATATTCGCCGACTGCATCATATAATAGTTGCAAATAAGTCCTTTCCACCCAATCGTCACTGTCGATAAATGCAATGTATTGTCCCCGGGCCAATTCCAATCCCCGGTTACGGGCAACGGAAGCGCCACTGTTCGATTGACTATATACCCTGAAACGGGAGTCTGTCTCTGCATAATGACGGCACACCGATAAGCTCCCGTCGGTAGAACCATCATCTATCAAAATACATTCCCAATCTGTAAATGTCTGGAACAAAACAGAGTCCAGGCAACGGGCCAAACAATAAGCCCTGTTGTATATAGGGATTATTACCGAAACTTTTATATCCATTTTATATCTACTCTTTACCAATCCATTCTTCGCCCGATCAACTCAAAAAACTTTTCATTCCACGGTTCAAAATATTTTTTTAGGAATAGTTTACACTCGTCAGGTACCTGACGAGTGTAAACTCCAATATTGGAGTTTACCAAGTCTTTTTCAGACCATTCATGATGGGGTAGTTCTAAAAAATCTTCTATAGCCGACAACGTATTTCTCTTATCCGTTTTCAAACTTTTACTTTCCAGAATCAATATTTGCTCCGGACTGAAATACTGAAGATACCTTTCCAGCTGCTCGCTATACAGGCCATGACGAATAAAATCAGGATAATGGAATGCCGAAGGCAGGCGGGAACCGGTTTCTTCCATTCTTCGAAGTTCTTCCTTGACGAACCATTCGAAAGGATACTTATCCGGTTGCTTCAGGAAATCAAAATACTCGCGTTCCGGGTCTTCACGGACACACAAGTTTTTAACTATTGCGTATTTACAAGCCATATTATATTCGGAAATAGCACGGCCGACCGGTTCGCGTACCAGAAATATCAATTTTGCTTTCGGGTTATATTTATAAATACGACCGGGAGCAGACTCTTCATACACATTGTCGGGAGTAGACTCGAAAAACAGGCATTTCCCTCTGTTCCTCATCAGTTTCTTAAAAGAGAAATGGCCAACTAACCTTTTAAGAGTCACCGTCCCCCGATATTTCTTCGTAAAAAACAATGTTTCTTTTCTCAAAGCGCCCGTACAAAAAGGATGCTGATTCATATAATCATGCAGGGAAGTCGTTCCGCATTTCTGTGCTCCGATAATAAAAAAATCTATTTTTTTGTTTTTTTGCCCGCTCGCCAAAGCATACACATACTTTGAAAAAGGGATTAAAGTGTATTGCATTTTCATCATCAATAATATATAAAATCAGGTTTATCTATTTTTCCGGTTACCCAGTCATACATTACTTCCAGTTGTCCGGATACTTTTTCCACAGTATATTTCTTTAACACCAGTTGCCGTCCCCGCTTGCCCATTTCATCCAGCAAGCCCTTATCACACGCCAACACTTTACGCATCGTATCAGTCAAAGTTTCCGTATCATTCTTCACCCACCAGCCACACCGGTACGTTTCCAGTTCCTGCCACGGAGTACCTGTCGATGCAATAACCGGAATACTCTGCATCAAAGCCTCAGGTATAATGCGCCCGAAGTTTTCAAAGTCGCTGGGAACGACCAGGCATGAAAGGGAAGCGAGCAGACGTTTTTTTTCATTACCTGTCACTAACCCGGTAAAACGAATCCGCTTTAACTGTGCTTTTCGGACTTTCTCTTTCAAATAATCCACATAACCATTATCCCCGTCTCCCATGATTACCAATTCGCCCGGTTCGTCCAGCCGTTGCCAGCAATCGATCAGCCGTTCTATATGTTTTCGCGGATGAATACGGCCGAGGTATCCGAAACGCTTGATATCATCTGCTTTCGAAACATCATCTGCAAGCGGTTCCAATTCTACCGGATTGGGTATAATAGCGACCGGATTTGTAAACCCCATCTCACGGTAATAGTGCATCTCTTCCTCACAAGTGGCCTGCACACATGTCGCCTCCTGTAACTGCCGGCGCTGGAAAAAAGATAATGCCAGTTTTTTTATGACGGCTGATTGTTTCAGTGCTTCAGGATAAAGCATCCCGCGCAAAGTGATTATATAGGGTTTCTGCTTTTTACAGGCCATGTGTGCAGTCAGGTAAACCGGATACAACCAAAGTCCCTGTATATGATAAACATCCGTATCAGTATCTTTCCCTAACATCTCTTTTAAACGGGAAGAATAGCTTACACGCCTCTGCCAACCTTTTAGCTCCGGCAAATAACGGATAAATGACTCTTCAGATAAGACAGTCTCCCCTAAAGGAGGACGGAATGTCAGAATTTTACTATTTTTCCCCATTCTGTTCAAATATCTGACCGGTAACAGCGTGCTGACAGCCGGTCCTCCACTTTCAACACTCAGGAAAGGAATGACATGTAATATTTTCATTTATACAAAATTTCTATTGATTATTTATCACCATACATCAGAAATAACTCCCGGTCCTCCGGATAAAGCTTTTCAATCATCTCGCGAATAGCGTCCGGTATCTCATAGTCCTTTGCTATTTTCAAATGTTTTTTATACGCGGACAATCCGAAAATACCCAGTAATTTTTCCCAATCGCTTTCCGACTCATACCGTAATAGTTCTACTTTCTCAGCTATATAGTAACTTTGGGGAGTTATCCAGGGAATTCTTTTGTTTCGCAAAAGAACATCCTGCTTACTACGCTTTAATGAAGAAATATATTTACAAGTGTCTTCTGGTGAAGCTGAACATCGCTTCACCAGAAGACGGGTATCTGTCCCGGGACAGATACTTCGCAAAAAGTCATATGCTTTTTGGAATTTGTTCAAACTCAACCATTCTTCATCTTTTAAATGCCCTGAGCATTTTATGCGACAAAACTCAAATGGAACCAGGTGACCTTTCAGTTCCTTTATTCCGGAATAAAAACGATTATAAGGATTCCGGATCATCGTAACAAGCCTGTAATCCTCCCATTTCGGTATAAAACGAGGCAAATCATCATACGTTATATGGCCCAAATCTGTTCCATATTCTTTTGAAAAAAGTTTCCACCATTTCGTAGCCTCTGTTTTGCCATACTCCTCAATATAAATATCTCTTAAAAATGTTCCGCCACATTTCGGATTGTGCAAGTATATCACTTTGCGTTCTCGGTCAACAATCATATATTCTATTTTAAAAATTATTTTGAATTTATTGATTTTTCAACGACTAATCCAATAACCATTCCGCCTTCAAGACCGGAGAATGTGCCAGCAGCCGTGTCACTTTTTCCAAGCGTTTATGTAAGGGAATCATTTCGGCAAATAAACGTGTCCGTTCCTCAATAGTTAAAGCCAGATGTAAGTCTTCCAAAATTTTTCTGATCTGCCGCAGCAGGTCGGTTTCATAAACTTCCAACCGGCTGAAACGGGTCAATCGTCTTATATATCCGGTAAAATCTTCGCGTCCCATCATACAAAGCAGGGAATCCGGATCATGCTCCGGTTCGAGAACGATCCGGCCGACCGAAAAGCCTTTTTCAACCAATAAGCGTGCCGATCGTATCCCGTTCGTTTGCCCGGCTTCATCACCGTCGAGCATAATAATGGCGTACCGGGTATACCGGCTGAGTAACGTTATATGTTGTTCGGTTAATGCCGTTCCGCATAAGGCCACCGTATTCCGGAACCCGGCGGCGTGCATGGCCAACACATCTTTGTATCCTTCGGTGATATAAACAAAATGATGTTCACGAATTGCCTCCAGGGCCTGATATAAGCCATATAAAATTTCGCTTTTATGGTAAACCGGACTATCCGGCGAATTGATGTATTTACGGATATCCGTCCCTTCCGTTTCTCCTTGGTATCGTCCGGCAAAAGCAATCAGTTCTCCCTTTTCATTCCGTATCGGAAAGATAATACGGCCACACAAATCCGTATAAGAGGCAGGTAAAGAAGTTGGAGCTACGCCTACTTCAAACGCTTTATATGTTTCGCGGAGAATATCCGCTTCCGGAATATAGGTTTCCAGCAAATCGAATATCATCCGATGGCTGCGGAGCAGGCTGTTTATACAAAGTTGGCTGACCGGTTCTACCGGTGCCGGCTGTTGCTTCGGTCGTACCGGAGGATATTTGACCGGTTGGTAATCCTCTCCGGTATCCGGCAAACCGTACCACCCCGTCAGCTTCTTCAATGCCGTACGGAAATCGCAACCCTCTATCTGCTGTACGAATTTGAACAGGTCGCCTCCCTCGCCACAAGCAAAACATTTATAATATTGTTCTTTCACATTCACACACAATGACGGATGCCGGTCGGCATGAAACGGGCAAAGCCCTACCAGCGTCTTTGCCGAACTTCCGCTCCGTTTCAGAGGCAGATAGCGTTCAACCACCTCCTCCAAACGAGCCACTTGTTTGATACGATCTATCCGGTTCATATTATTCTCGGATCATAATCCGTCAGGCAGGTCATTGCCGGATTGTAGCGGAATTTGGCTATTCCTGTTGCCCCGTTACGGTTTTTAGCAACCAGCAACATGCCCACTCCCCGCAAATCTTCCTTTGTCTTCGGATCATAAAAAATATTGTACTTCTCGGCACGATAAACGAATATGACCCCATCCGCCACCTGTTCTATCGCACCGGAATTGCGCAAATCGCTCAGCATCGGGAAATGACTCCCCTGGCGGCGATCGACATCACGGTTTAACTGGGCCAGCAAAACCACCGGGATTTTCATCTCTTCCGCCATCAGTTTCGCCTTACGGGCGATGTTGCCCAAGGCCAGATCAGTTGTCTCCTGCAAATCATTTTTTGATAGAATAATATTGATCAGATTCAGATAATCGATATATAAAACTCCCAACCAGCCTTTCTTATGCAAAGACTGGGCTTTGGCACGCATATCTTCGATCGTGTCCGATCCGCAATACTCCAAGGTGAGCGGCAACCGCTCCAGTTCCTTCTTTGCTTCTTCCAACCGGGCACGGTCAGAGGCTGTAGTACCTTTAAAACGCAGGCTATCCGCATTGACTCCGCTGATCATCGAAAGCAGTCGCATCACATTTTGCTCTTTGCTCATCTCCACACTGAAATAGGCGACTGCCGTACCTTGCCGCGCCTGATGGAGTGCCATCCATAGAGCAACCGCTGATTTCCCCATGGAAGGACGTCCGGCAACAACCGTCAATTCCTCTTTGTAAAGTCCTCCCGTCATCGCATCCAGGTCGTGCAAACCGAAAAAGAGACGGCTGATTTCCCCGGATTCAAGCAAAGCCTGTTCACGATACGATTTATCCAACACACGGGCTGCTACCGCACCGGCATTCTCCATCGACGAGACATGTGCCATGCCATCACGTAAAGAGCCTGCCAGATCCTCTATCCCCGTCAACAACGCTGTAACATCGGCGGAGGGCAATTGCGCCTCCGTCTCTTTTTTCTTCAACTCATTCACCAGCTGACGCAAGGTATAACAACGGACCAGCTCGTCGGCATGAATGCGGATATGGGCATCGCTACGTACGTCCAGCAACATATCCGACAGAAACGATAATCCATTCAACTGTATATACAAGCCGTTATCCAGCCGTCGCATCTCATTCTCTACGGTCAGCATATCGACAGCTGTTCCGGAGGCCATCAGCGAAAGTACCGCCCGGTAGACAAAACCGATCCGGTTGTCGCTGAACATATCCGGCTGTAACCGGTCCGCCACATCGAATATCGCTTCCGGACTCACCAACAAGCCGGCTATCACGGCTTGTTCCAGCCGAAGGTTCGTGTTCGGCTGAGACTGCATGTTCTTTTGTGTGTTCATCAGTTCACCGCCCCTTTCTGATCATTACCCGGATTATAAAAATTCATCGCTTCATCCCAAATACTACCGCCGGAATTATTCCGGTCGGTTTCGTTCGGATTATGGTCCGCCGGTTCCCCATGTTGCACCTGTACGGATTGTTCATAATTGACCAACGCAATCCGCTTGTAAAAACCGACATTCGACACAAGTACGAAATGTTGCTTTTCCAGCTTCACCAGATACTTCTTCACCTGGCGGCGATCGATACCCGTCAGTTCCTCGATCTCCGTGTACGAAGTGATCCACTCTCCCGGATGACAGAAATAAACCTGATCGTTCAGCCAAACCTGTCCTTCGCTGAAATAGGCAAAAGTTTCGACACAGAGCAAAATACTAGCCAACTCACGGAGATCGCGTTCTCCCATAAAAAATGCGCGCAACACACTTCTACCCACTTTCAGGTAGCCCGACTTCCGGTAATCCGGTGTCATGTTTTCCTTACGTTTTTTCATTTTTACAACCTTTTTAGTTACTAATTCAAACGTGACAGGTAAAAGCGCGCTTTTGTGACAGATTACGAATTTTGATTATCAAACGGTAGAAGATGGTTATAAGACATTACCTTGACAACGGTTCGTACGGCCTCTTTAATATAGAATGAATATTATTATAACTAATACAAAGAAACGTGCAATCAAAAAATCATTCAGGACACTCCTGCCCGCTTACCCCATGATGTAAATATACATCCGGTATACCACTGGGCGGAGTACACCAAAAACCGGGAAAACAAGAACAAAGCAAACTCATTCCCAGCCGATTAATAATTTATTTCTTGATTTTTAGTGTGCAAAATAAATCTTTAAACGTTGTTAAAATCTCTTCATATTCAGGGGGCATCTCGTAAAACCATCTGCGGACAGTGGAAAGTTCCTGGTCAAAACAAAACATACCGCAAAGCGTTTTAACCAATTGCCCTTTTTTAGCTCTGATAATTCCCAGCTCCAATAAAACCGACATAACTGCAATAAAGAAGCGTGGGTAAACCAATACCCTGGGTGGCGCATAATACAGCTGGCTTTCATAACCGTAATACTGCATGATCGTATCGCGATATTCCGTAAAAAAACGGCGGGAAAATTTATGCCATTGTTCATTATCGATATCACCCGATTCACGTAAAAAGACAGCTATCTCCATAACCGTTCGTACCGGATCCGGTTGTTGTTGAATATTCACTTTAAAAGTCGGAAAAGATAACGGATCTCCTCCCGCAAGCCTGCATAATTTTTTTTATCCATTGTTGTATGTATTAGGCCGGGAATGGGTTGCTTATTTCCTAAAAAAAGGTCATGACCTTTGATTGTAAAAGTCCCTTATTTTGAAGTTAAAAGACTGGTCTTAACATTTCAAAACACCCTTATTTTTTCTTCAATAGTTTTTTAGTCATAGTTTTTGACAATTCAAGGAATGTCGGAGCATAATATCTCCTTCGTCTCATAATAGTAAATTTGTTACAGCCATAACGTACCCGGCGACCGGCTTTATCCAAAGGTTGCTCAAAAATATAGATGAAAAAATCCTTTATTTTTTTTATCTCATTATCTCGAAAGTCTTCAAAATCCGCCCCATAAGGCCAAAAGGGCATCATCATTTTTTCCAGATAAGCAGCATCGTCTTTATCCAGGCGGATAATCTCCTCGATAGCTTCTTCTATGGAAGAATAATTCATCAGATTAACAAACGAGTTCGGATGGTAATCCGAACTGACAGTGGGGCTGCCCCAATAAAGTGGTAACGATTGGGCCAGAAATGGCTCCAAAATTTTTTCAGTCGCATAGCCCGGTAAGCTCGAGTTCTCGATTGCCAAAGTGAATTTATAATCACGCAAGAATTGTCTCTTATCGGCTACCCTCTTACCCATATTATTCAAAAAAGCACCACCGGAATCAATCCGTTTATAACCGGATAAAGCTTTAAAGAACAACTCCCGATAAGGGACGGCACAAGTGTTGTTGGAATAAACAAAATTGCAGAATTTACGGTTAAGCAACGCTTCCTCTTTTAAAACCGGTAAAATCAAATGAGAATCCTTTCTATACAAAAACCCGCTATATTTTCGAAAAGTTCTGTCATCACATTGAAGGTTACTCAAACTCAAAGCATAATCGCATAAATTAAGATCGGGCACAACGTTTTCGTCACTCCAAAAAATCCGGATACAGTCTTCATAAAACAAATGTTCATTGCCAAAACAGGAATAGAATAAATAATCCGGATGCTCTTTATCTATCAGAAACTCATATTCATCCAATAAGAACCATAAGGTAAACCTATAATCAAAATTCGGCCAGAAATCGACAAAATTGCAGCGTATTTTCTTTTTCATATTCAAATTCATTTAGTTGATCCAAAAACTATTCATTTATCATTCTCAGGTTTTCACGGGCTACTCTCGGATTCAGGGGAAGATACTTACGAAAATAAGAGGCAGCTCCTTCTTTATCTCCTTCCATCAGCAATAAAACTCCCTGGTTATTGTAAGCGCGCGGATCATCGCCTACCTGTTGGAAAAAGTGGCGGGCCGCTTCTTTATCACCTAATGCCAACGATGCGGCAGCGGCATTCAGCAGGGCGACAGCACAGGAGGGATAGGTATAGGCGGCTACCTCATATACTTCACGGTATTGTTCGGTGCCCGGACGATAGAAAGAGGCCAAACGGATAAAATCAGGTAATGAGATTTTTTCCGGGTGGGTATATATCGTTTCGATCAATTGAGGATCAGTCAGGGTGGGTTGTTGCGCTTCTGTCTCGACTGTCAGTTCCATCCGGCGTAAACGGCTGAAAAAACTCTTTTCGATATCTTTATAAACGGCACCGTTATCTATGGCTTTTATCTGTTTACGACGGCTATCCGGATCGTCGGTCAGTTGGAAGATAGTCTGTACACGGCTGCCGTATTTTTTATCCGACGCGGAGATCAAACCTTGCAAACCGTCCCAGTCTTCTCCTACCCAATCGACAGAGACCTGGCAGGTTACAGGCAGTTTGAATTGTTTCTGCAGATAGTTTTTAAACTGGACGGCACGGTTGCCTGCCAGGCGTTCATTATCCTTCGTGTTCCCATCGGGAGAGGCGTAACCGATGATACGGATGTTTTTTACAAAGCCGTCAGCAGATTGCAGCAAGGTTTTCAAATGTCCTTCCAGCTTTGCCAGTTCGGCAGAATTATTTCCGTATTTAGGGTTCACCTGAACACCACCGGCCGGAAAATCAATGTAAACAGCCAATTGCTCCTTCAATAACACCGGAGCCAACTCTTCTTCCGGAACGATATAATTAATCATCCGGTTATAAACAGACTGGGCATCGACCTGCAACTGGGGGATTTCCACATTCCGGGATATTTGCCCCTGTTGTTTATCGCTCCCTGCTTCCTGCTCCGTTCCGGTTTGTACGGTACGTGCCACAGCATACACATCTTCCGGCATTATTGCTTGTTTTTGAGTACTACAAGCCGGAAGAACAGCCAGTAAACCAATACCGGCAATCCCTTCTAAAATTCTTTTTCGCATGATTTATGTAAAATTTTAATACTAATTATCTCTTTTCGATAGACATGGAATGCGGCACGAGAATTGCCTGTTTTTTAACCATGATTTCACCGTAGCCGTACGTTTTTCAAATATCCAATAAATAAAATAGGCGACTATCATACTCAAAATCAGTTCCCCTATGTAATACCCTACGGAAAACCAATTTACACTCGTACTTTTCGGTGCCCCATAATATTCCAGTAACCGAAGAACAAGCATATGGGTTAAATAAAGAGTATATGAAAATGCAGCAAACTTCGTGCCCATGCTATTTATAAATCTAGCAAGACTATTAACCGGACGAATCAAAATCACTTGCTGCAAAAACAAACAAAAAGTAAAAGAAAACAACAACTCCAATGCATCTCTATTCGGTAAAAAAGAACTATATTCTCCCAAAGAAAGCGAACGTGATACGCGAGTAAACTGCAAAGTTCCTATCAATATAATCATAGCCAATAAAGCCACACACAATAAAAACTTATTACATATTTTAGGTTGCACCCAATAGGTAACAGCTCCCATAACCCAAATGAAGAGATAGACTGAGTTCAGTTTTGTAAAAACCAACAAACAAATTAATAATAATACAAATGGAATAGCTATTCCATTTGTATGCTTTTTTAAAAGCATTGCCAGGGAGCCTGCTAAAATATAAAACCAAACTTCATACGACAAGGACCATAAAGGATCAATCACGCTGGAACAATAAATACCTTGGAGCGACAGTAAATTTCCAAACCAAGCTATCCAGTCCGTATCAATACCTTGAATAAAGTTTGTGAGTATAAGAAATAACAATGTTGAGACCAATGGTAACAAAATACGAACCGAACGATCTATTCCATAACTCTTCAAATCAAAAACACCGTTTTTTAATCGTTCAATCACACGTCCTCCCACCAAAAAACCACTCATCACAAAAAAAATCAGAACCGCCTCATGACCTAAACGAGTCACTAAATAAAAAAAAGAAATAAAAGCATTTTGCTGTTCAGCGGGAAGTAATCCATATTCCACAAAAAAAGCTCCTCTAAAATGAGATGAAAGAACCAAAAATGCAGCCAGAAAACGAATCAGATCCAGCCAATAATAATGTACTTGATTATTTTTCATATACTAATTATTTTTCGCATGATTTATGTAAGTTTTTAATACGAATTATTTCTTTTTGATATATTACGAGCCGTTTCTTTCAATAGCAGAGCGGGAATCGGCAGATTCTTTTCATACTGTCCACAGAATAACCATATTCCTTTCTGGAAATAATTCCAATCAGCAGATACTGTGTTCCATGTTAATTTTGACGTTAGAACGATCCATTCTTTAATATTTTGATACGAATTCGTTCGCATTCCTTGTAAATGATACCAGAACCATCCTCCAAATAAAATCGGTTTATTATATCTCATAACCTCAATCGGATTTTTCCTACCTACGCTGGTTATATAAAAAGTATCTTCTGTTATACCAAAAATCAAATGGTCGACCGTTCCATTATATATTAATTTGCCCAATCTGCAAATATGCCACTCTCCTTGTTTATACCCCAAATTAATACCGGACATAGAAACGGCATACTTATTATTAATAACCTCTTTAATAATATAATTCTCATATTTCCGAAAAACAAAATCACGTATCGCAGGTATTCTTGAAAATAAATCAAAGGAGGATAAAAAAGTATATTTCACCATGATCCGTCGATATATCTTCTCATAATATTTTCCAAAATAATCCCCCAAAGAAAAGGTGACTTTATTATCTGCCCGGTAAGCATCACAATATCGTTTTAATTTATCTGTAAAATAAATCTGATCGCTATCAATTTTCATGGCATACCGGTAAGTGCTCTTCGACAAGGTATAATTGTAATAATTACAGAGTTTATGTATAGAAGAATCAGGCAAAGAAAAGGCATTTTTCTTTGCCTCTTCTGTCAACCCATGACAGAAGACCGGAGGAGCATAATAAAAAACGTTGATTTTATCCGGATACTTCCGCTGTTTTTCCCGGATAATCTCCGGTGCATTATCCGTACAATCCTGATAGCAGATAACCAATTCATCCAAAGCATCGATACATGATTCTATACAATCCGACAAGAACTCGGCATCATTTTTTACACGCAACAATCCGGATACGCCAACCGGCCGTTCTTTTTTCAGAAAAGACATATCCACATAATAGTCTTCACCCTTATATTTGCCCTCCTGACAAAGAGGACAAGTACATTCAAGCATTTCTTCCATTGATTATCAATTCTATTATTAGATTCAAAGATTACATCCAGGCACTAAAAAGCCAATGAATACCGACATAAAACAGCGGTAGCCCTTATCCAGTTTTTTAAACGATTTCATGTTGATTGTTCCGTTAATATAATCAAAGGTAAGGTTGGGTTCAAGATTTATCAGAATTGAATGTTACTTTTCTCTTGATAGAAAAGTAACCAAAAGATCAAGGCTGCATCTGGTTCGCTACTCAGTATCCTACGTTCGCTGTCGTCTGTGAACTCGCTACGCTCAAACAGCACAGCCTCCGGGCGCTCTCTACGGATACTTCGCTTTACGCTCACCAGATGAGGCCTTTCATAGAACGCTTTGCGTTCTCCTAAGATTGCCGATACTACCTGTTAAATCCGAAAGTTTTTGTTCTATAAGTACCGGTATCGGCCATCCTAAGAGGAAGCACAGCTTCCTGGGAAAGGCCTAAGCGGGTGAACGTCCGCGAAGGGGGAAGACGAAGCTGTTAAAAAAATCCGTTGTCTGAGCGAAGCGAGTTTCGGATTTTTCAGCGAAGTCTTTCACCGGAGCAGTGAAGCCGGTTGAGCCTTGATCTTTTGGCTACTTTTCCATCAAGGGAAAAGTAGGTTCAATTATTTCTAAATACGATTGTAATTTTCGGCAAAAACATCATGCATTCTAAATACGATTGTAATTCTCTGACCTTCGGACTAGAATAAAGAATGTATCAACATCACTCAAATTCCTGCATTGCCTCCGGTTGCCAGCCTCTGTAAACTGCGGCAAGGAGACGCAGACGGGTGTTACCTGTACTGCTCTTTACCTTTTCATCGGATGCATATTTATGCAATTGTGTTTCTGCTTCCTGCATCAACGATTCAACTTTAGTTGTCGTATCATCCCGTTTCAGAAACTTCAACTCTATCAGGTAAGAATATTGCATGTCCGGATAATTGGCCAGATTGGGCATCAGGTAAAGGTCTGAAAAACCACGCCCGGCTTCAAACTCGGGCCAGATGATAAAATAATCCGTTAAACCCATATAGGCTAACATAAGTGTTTTGATAGTCGATTCCTGATAGATCGCATCACGAAGGACAGCTTTCTTATCCACCTGATCAGCAAAAAAGCCCAACGCAGCTTCCCATTCTCCAAAATAAGCCATGCGGCGCATACGGTCGGACAATTCCATAAACGGGAAAACAATCGAATCGCGTTCTTTCATTGCTTCCACCAGGTAGCCGTAAATCTGTTCGCGAACCGCCAGATTCGGTACTTTCATTATCGTCTCCCCATATTCTATCCGGTCATAAGTCAACAAACCGAAATAATATAACAAGGAAACAAAATTTCCCGGATCAGCCAGATTCTCAGCAGGAAAACTCTCTTTTATCACATTTCCGTTCACTTCGCCTGTATCGATCAGGCGGGTTATAACCGAACGTCCTTCTTCCTGCATCTTATCGATACGGATAAAATGACGCAATTTGCTGTAATCGGTACGGATATTACGGTCCAACATATCGGAAGGGGCACGTTTTTTCAATAAATAATTATTCAAAAAATAAAGTACCATATCAGAGTTATACATAGTCTGCCCTATGCATTCCCAGGCAAAACAATAATTGTCATACCAAGGCTTCATCAACCTGACAAGTTCTTCTTTTGAGTTAACCAGCATTCCTTCTGATTCATAATAGGATAACATCTCTTGCAATTCAGATTCACTGAATCCGACCATTGAATTAAATTGTTCATCCGTCGTAATATTCGTCCCGATATTAAATCCACTCGTTACATCATCCAGGGTTACAGGCGACACACCGGTAATGAACATTCGTTTTACAGGAGCTTCCGGACCGGTTGTAATTGCTTTGACAATATTGAAAAATCCACGGTAAAAACCAGAGTCATGTGTCAGGGCACGATACACATTATTACCCTCACTGGATAATATCGTATTTGTAAAATTATCATATTCGTCGATCAGCAGGTAGATAGACAAGCCTAACATACCGGCACGTTTTCCTATATAATTCAATTGGCTGGCTGCCGACTTCAATTCCCGTATACCCTGTGAGAAGCCGGGTTCAAAATAAGACGCATACTGGTCGGCGAACGCTTCCATCTGTATTTTAGCATACATGTTGAAGTTTTCCTCCAACGCCTCTCCCGTTCCACGAACGGCACTGAAATTGAAATAAAGTACCAGATACTTACCTTGTTCTGAAGTTGGATGTTTGCCGATATATTGATTGCCGAATAACTCGTCAAATTTATCTGCATATCTCACATCGTAATAACAGTAAAGCATATTCAGGAACAAAGACTTTCCGAAACGACGCGGACGGATCAGAAACAGAAAAGCTGCCGTCTTTTCCAAATCCTCAATATATCGTGTCTTATCCACATAATAATAATCTTCTGTAACAATACGAAGATAATCTGTCAATCCGTAAGGTATTTTCTTTGCCATATCTTTCTTCTGTTTTAAAAATTCAGTATTATTTAAAATAAATCGACGAAGCCATATTTTACTTCTTCGTTCGGGAAAGCCAATGTATATAAAGCAAACTCTTTATCATATCCTTTGATTGTCAGATAACCGCTTTGATAGAGTAGCGGTATTGGATTATTCGCCTCCATACGATATTCCGAAAAAGCAGAAGCACGCATTTCCACACCTTCCAAAAGCAACCGCAAATCATAATCACTCTTTTTCAATAATTCAACCAGAAAAGTAAGAGTTCCTGTTTGAAACCAGTAATTATCAAAACGACGCGTATGTAAACAATTTAAGACACTGAACGGATTAAATATGCCTGGAGTTTCTTCCCGGAAATGATAACCGTCATATTTAAGCTTCATCTGATGGATAGTCTCATCCAATGCAAAATTCATTTCAAGACTAAGGACCTCTAGTTCCGGTATAAAATTCGAACGCAATTCCTCGGATGTTATTCCGCAGATAGCCGCATAATCCGAATTCATACTGATATCTACCAATTGATTCAAATCACTGAATACGCTTACATGCGCAAACTTGGTTACTCCTGTAAGAAAGACAAATTTCAGGTGGCCATCCAGACTTTTAAGAACGCCATAAAAAGCTTTCAATGTATTACGATATTCTATCGTCAAAGTCTCATTACCTAATGCTTGTAATAATGGTTTATCGTATTCATCTACCAATATGACAACCTGCATACCTGTTTTTTCTTCTGCACGGCGAATAATACCGGCAAAGCGGGTGGAAAGGGTTTGTTCATCTTTTCCTTTCCCGTATAAATCTTCCCACCGTGTAAGATGAGAACTCAGAATAGCTTCAAGAGCTTTAGGAGAATCATATTTTTCAGCATTCAGATCCAGATGCAATACCGGATATATTTTCCAGTCCTGTTCCAGTTTTTCAACCGCTAAACCTTTAAACAGATGCTTTTTACCTTGAAAATAGGCTTCTAATGTCGAAAGAAACAAACTTTTACCAAAACGCCGCGGACGGCTTAAAAAATAGGGATTACCGGACTGAACCAATCGATATAACAAATCGGTTTTGTCTACATATACAAAATCTCCTTCACGAACCTTTTCGAAGCTCTGTATCCCGACCGGAAGTTTTCTGGTTTTCGTATTCATATCGAAACTATTTCCTAATTATTACTTGTCATTATCGGCAACTATCACACAAAGATAAATAATTATACCGTACGTACTGTCTAATTTTCAATTTTCAATTCCTAATTTTCAATTCTCAAGGCTCTCCCAGAAACCTGAATATCTGTTGCGTCTGCAAAGGTGTAAACTTGCGCTGGCCTTTGCGCCAGCCGGATTGCTGCAAGGCGGTTGTCAGGTCCTTGTTGAAGGCAATCCAACGCTTGATGGCTTTCGCTGCCGAATCGGGCTGCAAGGACGGGTTATATAACAAACCCAACTCTGTTAGTCCGTAACTACGTACTTTTACATGTGCTTCCGGTTGTTCCGTTTCCTTATTCATATCCTGCTGTTTCTAATTGGTTTATGCCTTAAATTTACAAAATAAATAACAGAAAAACAAGCATTTACCTCCATATATTCCAACTGAAATCATTTTATAGCCAGACATATCAGCCTTTATCCATACATAACCGTACACAACCGGAGTTAACCGGAAACGACACTCTCCCACCGTCGTACCTTTGAACTGTTATCGATAACCAACCAGTTAACCGTCAATAGCTTTCGGAGTATTTCCTTTGGCATATTGGCACATTGTCAAATTAAAAAATTATTTCCCATGGCTTTAAATTATCACCTCGTAAAACGTCCCGACATGCGTAAAGACGCTGCCGCAGGTTCCGAACTGTATTATGCACAGGTCCGGGCATTAAAGAAAGTCAGTTTCGAAAAGTTATGCAGCATGATCGCCATGCGAAGCACCGCATTTATCGGTGATGTCATGCTGGTGATCGAAGGCTTGCTTTCGGTCATGCAGGAACGCCTCGAAGAAGGCGATATCATCAGTATGGGCCGCCTCGGAAACTTCCGCATGGTTGCAGGAAGCAAAGGGGCTGCCACAAAAGATGATTTCAATACCTCTCTCTTTAACGATGCACGCATCGTATACGTATCGGGCACTATGCTTGCCGATATCAAGAAAAATGCCAAATTTGAAGAGCTGAAACCGATCATCGATCCCGATGCCAACAACAATGGCGGCAGCGGTTCCGAAGATCGTCCTGAAATCGAATAGGCATGGATAAGCAAGCATTCTTCAAACAGTTCCTTCCGGCTGCACAGGCGGCCGGGGAACATTTCAAGCTGAATCCGGATATCATACTGGCACAAGCGGCCATCGAAAGCGGTTGGGGTGAAAGTGTTCTTTGCCGGACATACCACAACTATTTCGGACTTACCGGATACGGACAATCTACCCTCTACTGGAAAGGAGCGAAAACGCTCAAAATAGAGGACGGAGGAATCTCTCATCTGCAATTTCGTATATACGAATCGGATCAACAAAGTTTCTTTGATTTTGCCCGGTTGATCCGTACAGTCTATCCGACGGCTGCTGCCATCAGCATTTATCCCGAGGCTTATGCCAAGGAAATCGCCTACAGCCGCTACATCAGCGAACAAAACGGCGACAACCGCGAAGCCTACCGGAAACTGCTGATTACGATTTGCAACTATATGAAATAAATAACCGCTCAATTGGCACATTTGCATATTGGCATATTGACACATTAAAATTATTCCTATGAAATATCTTGAAGCTATCCTCGGTTTCCTGACTACGATCGCCCGTTTGATTTTTCGGGCCAAAGGGAAACACAAACCCGGTCAACCTGTGGTTGACGATACTGGCCATCCTGGCTGTCCGCCATCAGAATACGGAAGTGGCGCTGGCAGCGGTCGGGGCGATACTCTCAATATCAGGGAAACCTTCCCTGCACCCGAAAAAATAATGGGTACGGCACTAATTCTCTGTGCAACGGGAGGGTATTTGCTGAAATTGCTGGCATAATCCTTTTCCTTTAGCGGGAAGGTGTCAGAAGTCACTATCCTGTGATCCCGGGCTTGTCCCGGGATCACATACCAAGTTAATATACATTGTTATTGTATATTACATATATCCACGATCCGGCGACAAACAGATAACGATTCCGGACGATGGGAAATAACCAGTAACGTCAATCCCGGACACTCCTCAGAAAGCCGGATAATAGAGTCGTTGATCGCATGCTCCGTTGTCTCGTCCAGAGAAGAAGTCGCTTCGTCGAACATCAGAATCTCTGCTTCCTTGTATAAAGCCCGGGCAATCCCCAACCGTTGGCGCTGACCTCCCGACAACAGGCTTCCGCCTTCCCCCACCGGTGTATAAACACCTTTGGGCAGAGAACTGACAAAATGATTCAGCGAAGCCAGACGGAGAACCCGGTCGATCCGGTCCATATCCGGATGTTCACTATTATACCCCATTACGATATTATCGAGTAACGTACCTTCCACCATAAACAATTGTTGCGACACATAGCCGATGCGGCTCCGCCAGGAGGTCAGTTTATCGGCAGACAAAAGAGCATCATCCACATAAACTCCTCCCGAATCCGGTTGCAAAAACCCCAGTATCAAATGAAACAAGGTCGATTTACCCGAACCGGACTCTCCCCGGAAACCAATAAAATCGCCTTTATGTATCTCCAGATTATAATGATCGAATATGGGAGCTTTTCCATCATAAGAAAAACAAATATCCCGGATTGTTATCGAATGCCCGAACTCGATCGGAACTTGTTCCGTTATGACCTGTGTAACCTGCCCGGACTCAAGATCGGATAACAGGTTCAACGCAAACGAATTACCCCGCATCTGAAAAATATATCCCGTACCTTTTATAATACCCGGTAACACCCGGTAAACGGCGATGGCAAATATACCGACTATCAGCCCTATGGATGGAAGTTTAAATAACTGTGTTGCAATAATCAACACCACCACCGAAGACACAATAGCCACCTCCAATACTTTTTGTAAAGAATTAGTCAAAATAAAATTACGGACAGTCAAACTGTTTTGTTTTTTCAACAGGGCCGTGAATCGCGAAAAGCTGTTGGAAAAAGTATTATTCATTTCCATATCCGTAAACCCGATAAATGTCTGTTGCAATAATTTGCCCCTCTGGGGATTCAACAGATTCAACTGTTTCCCGTATTCTTTTATCCGGGAACGGGAAAAACGATAATAGGTCCATGTAATAGGGACAAATGTGAAAACGACCAGTAAAAATACATAGATATTGAATGTAATCAATCCGACCAGAATAGAGGTTGTAACAAAAAACTCACAAAGTAATTGGGCATAAGGTACAAAATAACCTTGTATTAAATTACCGGCTACACTGTTGACCTGATTAATCAACTTATGGCTGTTGTTTTGCTTGATGAATAAATACCCCCGTGAATAATAACTCTGATAAAGCTGAAGGGACAAATAACTGGATATATAAAATAACCGTTTGTTCTGTTTATACTGCAACCAGGCAGACAGACAAACACGTATAATTGAAAAAAGCAATACTACTATACAGATAAAAAATACAAACGACCGGATACTGTCAAATCCCATCCAACTGTAAAATAAGGCCATATGGCGATTTTCCAGGATGATATTCTCATTAAGCACCAGCAATAGAACAGGTAATAAAACGCCGGTCCCCACCAAATCCAAAACCGCCATAATAAAAACAGAAATACCGACCTTCAACAACCGTAACCTGTATAAACGAGGCAATACTTTATACAAACGTTTCAACTCCGAAGGTATGATTTGTATCATATCGAACAATTATTTTACATTAATTACTTTATTACACTCCGACAACAACAGCCACAGAAAAAAACATAAGTAGGCCCCCGAAGACACTACATACCCTTCAAAAAACAGGTGAAAAAAGAACAAAAACAACAGAGAACCCAAAAAATAGCCATTTATACCGACCGATTCCCTTTGGAACATCCGGTACATAAAAGACAGATACGGAATAAAAAAAGCCAGGAAACCCGTTATCCCCATTGAAGACAGCAGAAATAACCAACTGCTCCCCGGTTCAATAGTCCCGGTCTCCAGATTTACTTTGTTTGTCTTTGCGTAGTCAGGCTTTACGGTAGCAAATCCGACTCCAAAGATGGGAAATCCCTTAAATTCGGTCATACGGGCATCCCATAAATCATCTCGTGAACGGGTCAAACTACCTGCTATTTTACCACCTTCCATTTTAGAACGTATTCTTTCCGTATAAGGCCACCAAATACCGGCTGTCAATACAGCTAATATAGCCAGCATAAATACGAGCCGTGCCAACCGTTCCACACGATGACGATAAATCCGGCTATAAAAAAAAGCAACAGCCATAACAGAACTTGCCAATGCGGCACGGGAACCGGCCAGTAATAGTACGGCGAATGAAATAACCGTAATTCCAATTTGTTTATATCGTTCACAAATTCCGGAAGACAAATAAAAACGGTACAAACTATATACCATTGAAATACCTGCTAACGGACCGAGCAGCATGGATTGATTTGTCAATCCACGGAAACCGCTGTACCCATGTACAAAAGGTAACCTGAATGCCCATGCAAAGAATGAGATTATCACAATCCACCGGATAACCGCTAACACATATACAAAAAGCAAACGCCTCCACGTAACCATATACGGATTTATAAAGAAAGGGCCGACAGCAAAGACTACAGATAAAAAAGCCAGAACCCGAAACCATACTTTAAAATAAGCAGGAATCTCATTCACCCAGATAGAGATAAACAAGGCAACCAGAAAAGGTATGTAAGTGTATGATATTTTCAAACCTCCCCGTAAAACAAACCAGATAAAAAGGACTAAAAATACAGCATAGTATACATTATCCGGAATAGGATAAAAATAAGGTATGACCTTTGTCAGTGTCAACAAAAGGACACCCGGCAATGCAATGCGGGAAAGAATATCCGTCGTGGCAACCATCATTTCAATACGGCTAAAATACAATCGGCAACTTTCGACGGTGTAATCCTCTCTGACAGTTTCCTGCTTCTCCGCCCCATTTGTACCCACTGCCACTCCGGCAAACGGATAAAACGTTCGATAGTTTTACGAATAGAACGTTTATTCGCCGGCTTAAACAAAAATCCGTTTTCCCCGTCTTTCACAAAACAACTCACGGCACCGCAACAAGCGGATGCCAGTATCGGTAAACCGGCACAAGCGGCTTCATGTATCACCAGTGCCCAGGGTTCGGTAACAGAAGGTAAAATAAATGCACCCGCCTTTTCCAGCTCTTCCGCCAATTCTTCCTGCGGCATAAAATCTTTTATTTCGACATCCGGATATCCTTTCAGTTTAGGATAATCCGGTCCGTTCCCTATCAATACCAATTTCCAGTTTTTACGATCCGGTATCGTATTCCAGGCCTCCAAAAGATACGCCAAGCCTTTTTCTTTCGAAAATCTACCAATAAATACTAAACGACGCGGATATTCTTTTTCCCGCATTTTCAAATCGACGTTATGGAATAACTCCACATCGGCCGATAAATTATGCATCAGAATCTGTTCCTGCCGAAATCCCAATTTACGTGCATAAGCAACCTGCGGCTCACCCGATACAAACAAATGGCTGAACCACCTGCGATGACGAAAACGGGATACCAGGACATTGAACCATTGCATTCCCCCTCTCCATTGGGTATCGCTACTGGCTATTACGGGTATATGCAGTTGCTTACGAACTTTGCCTGCCACTTCGTTATATAAGGGATCTATCCAACCGGCAGTCCAAATCAAATCAGGTTCCAACCTTTTTACCAAGCGGAATAAATGGTCGGGATCCCAAAACGAAGAACGGTTGTAATACGTGACGCCTTCCAACTGGGGAGGCAAATAAGGTGTCTTCTTGTTTGAATCCGACAATACGACATGTACATGGCATTCCCTATCGACCAACGCCTTTATAACTATTACATTATAAGGCATTAGCTCTGTATACAAAATTACAATGGTAATCATATGTTATTTAGATATAAGTCGTCTGAAAATACGGTAAACACCATCAAAATGATACCGCATATAGAATAAAATCCGATAATAACTATCTGTCATTCCGGATGTTGTTTTAAACAGAAAGAAATAAAACATTCTTTGCTGGAAACCGGCAGGACGTGACAATATGAGATCCCGTCTTAATAAGCCGTTTTGCTTAAATTCCTTTTCCAGACATTCGATACGTTCCCTGCGCGTAAGAGGACAATTCTTTTTATAAAAACTTGCCGCATACGCAGAATAATCGGTAATTCTTCCAGACCTCAGATAGGATTCCATATCATTGCTATTCCAGTCATGTATTCTGAAAAAGTGACGAAACGCATCTTCCGTCAGTTGACAGGCCTGCAAATGGTCTGATGAAAAAGAACCGGCAGCACTCATCTCATCCCGGCATAAATAATGATAAGGACTGCTATCCGGAATAAAACCGATTCTTTCGGCAAACGAAAATGCACGCAGGTTGAATACCAAATCTTCATGGGGTAACATTTCCATAAACCGGACTTTTTGTTTTTTCAGTAACTCGGAGCGGTATAATTTATTATAGGCTACCGCAAACATTTTTTTCTCTTTCAACAATAGAAAAGCATCCAGTGATGTTACTGCCGGCCATTCTGTAATCGATTCTACAAATCGGTTTTCCTTTTTCCGGTTATCACGCAGCCATTCTGTTGTTACCCCTGTAACGACAATATCCAGGTTATCCGTTTCCGCTTTCGCATAAAGAGAAGAAAACATCTCCGGTTCGATCCAATCATCCGAATCGACAAATCCGATATATTCTCCTGTCGCCAATTCTAACCCGACATTACGTGTCGCTCCCGGATTTCCGTTTCTTTGATGTACCACCCTGATACGTTTGTCCTGCAAGGCATACTGTTCTGCAATACGCCCGCTGTTATCGGTCGAGCCGTCATCTACCAGTATAATTTCCAGTTCTTTCAATGTTTGATGGCAAATACTGTCCAGGCAAGCCGGCAGATATTTCTCCACATTATAAACCGGTACAATGACCGAAATCATTTTCTTTTCCATATTTTCAATGATTTACTCAACAGGATACCAAGCAGCAAATCGACTATCAATATAATAGTTATATTACAGAAGCCTGTCAACCAATTATTCAGGACCAATAATACGATTGTAAATACCAGAATAAGTTCCGTTGCCTGTAAATGAGTCATGCTCGCAGCCAAACATTTATGATGCAAATGATTCTTATCGGCAATAAATAAGGGACGGTGGTGCATAGCGCGTACCAGCATGACACGAAGGACGTCGAACATCGGAATGAATAATAAGGTAAACGGAATTACCAGATTCTTTACATCCGGTTCCGTTTCCGATACATACACAGCATATTTAATGACCAGAAAAGACAACAGATATCCCAACGACAACGCTCCGGCATCTCCCATAAACATCTTGGTTCCTTTGACAGTACGGCCCCATACATTAAAATATAGAAAGGGTATCAGGCAACCCAACGCCGAAAAAGCCAACATCGAATATAGCCATAACCCTTTGAGAGAAAACATCAGCCCAATCACCAGGAAAGAGAAAGCACTCCCTCCCGCTGCCAATCCGTCGATGCCATCGATCAGATTGACCGCATTTGTTATAAAAACGATCAACAAGACTGTAAACGGAATCGCGATATATTCCGGCAATATGTACACCCCAAACAATCCGTATAAATTATCCAGATAAAAGCCGGATACCGGAAGTAAAGAAGCCACAGCAAATTGTATAAAAAATTTCTTACGATAACGAACCCCTATCAAATCATCTTCTACTCCGGTCATATACAGGAACAAACATCCTGCCGACAAAAATAAAAATTCCAGTAAGATATTGCCATTTAATTGATGATTCATCGGAAAACCAATCAAATAACGATAACCGACTACTAATGACATAGACAAAACAATGGAAGGAAAAAATGCCAGACCACCTAAACGGGGTATTTTTTCATGATGACACTTCCGCCTATTCGGCGTATCATATAATTGTTTGCGTCGCGATATATTCAAAATTTGAGGAAGAAACATCAGAGAAAAGAAAAATGACAAAATCAAACAAAGAAATAAAGATATCTTACTTTTCAATGGCTCTCCGGTAACAACATCCAAAACAACTAAAAATGAATTAGTTAACATGCATTTATTATTTGAGGGTTGATATAACAAAGGTCGTCAGTCCCATTCCTGAGGGTGACATACTAGTGCTTTTTATTTTGACCCTTATTTATAGAATAAGGGTCATTGAGTTTAAATCACTATATATCAACACAGTAACAGCACGATTTATATAGAGAGTAAGTAAAAAATCACTAACGATGTCTATTTACATTCTATATATAACCCGGAAATAATCAGTTGTCTGAAAAAGGAAAGGACAAGAAACTGGAAATGGAAAAATGATAGTGTTTATTTAGTAAAATAATATTACAAAACTCAGGATTCCTTAAATAAATGTCAATCTATTTGTTTCTGATAGTTGGAGTGTTCTGCTAAGATCAGTTAATGGTTTTATAGCGGTTAATCTTGAATTTCATAATGGTTTCATTTTTAGGTCTTTCCGTATCGTTTTTTCATGAATTTCAGTAAGATTATCTTAATATTAATCTTTTTTAAGACACAAATTTTCTTCTTACTACAATTTTATCAATAGTAATTTTTTACTTTTGCACTGTCAAAGATTTTCAAGCTATCTGGTAGTATAGGGTATAGATTTCGTAATTATAATCCTACCAGTTTATAGACAATGACCCTTATTCTATAAATAAGCGTCAATTCTTATAACTTCTTTTACTTACCCATTTTTCCACAAAGTCAATGATTTTCAAATTAACCCTGTCAATGATATTTTGATCCAATTCTTTTAAATAAAAGAGTGTTGTTCTTTCGGAAGTATGCCCCAAGGCCTGACTGATCACAGCAACCGGAACAGAGTTTTCTTTTGCCTGCATAGCCCAGGAATGGCGGGCTACATAAGAGGTCAGTTTTACCGGACAATCTATCATATCCCCTATCGTAGCTAACCGTCGGTTGTATGTTCTTAAAGCGACTTTATATCTCTCATAAGAAACATTTTCCGATTGTAATACCGGAAATAGCAGGTTGGAATTATCCCTGGCATATTTTTCCAATAAACGACGCATACCCGAAGTAATCGTCACGCGGATTTCTGTTTTTGTCTTCACACGGTAATAGACAAGTACATTGCCACGTACATTATTTCGTGTCAGATGCGCCAAGTCAACAAACGCCATTCCGCATGCCATAAAACTGAACAAGAACAGATCGCGGGCAAAATCAAGACGCTTCTTCCCTTTTAAATCCAATTCCGTCATATCCTTAATGACCTGTATCCCCACTGAACGCTTATAAGTGGATATGGGGCGAAGATGTATTTTTTGAAAAGGATTTGTTTCAGGTGTAACCAGATTTTCAGATACAGCACTGTTGAATACGGTACGGAATATACTGGTGTAGTTGGTTACCGAATTAGGACTTAAATTGAGGGATTGCAGATAAGATACAAAATCTTTCACCAACAGGGGGTTCACTTGCTTCATTTTTAAAATATCCGTACCTACGAACCGCTCCAGATGCCCCAGGGTTACCTTATAGAGGGAAGCTGTACTTTGGGCTGATCCACTTTTCTCCTTTTCAAGAAAACTCATATAATTCAATAAATTTCCCCGAAAATTTCTTTTTACTTCTTTTACATACGATGTTTCCATAAAGTTGTTTTTTTAATTAGATTATATAGAACAAATGTAAAAGATAATTTGATAATGAACTTCTGCTAAAACCAAACTTGATTCAGTCTTGTTTTTATCGAGCTTATGAAGGTAAACTGGAGGATATTAAAACTGAAACTAGTGGATGCCAGGCTCTATTTCGTGAGCCTCATTGTAGGGTTGCTGACCGGGTTGGTGGCAGTTCCCTATCACTATTTATTACAGTTATTCTACAATTACCGGAAGGATTTCTTTGAATCGTCGCCACCCTGGTATCTTCATATTATTGCTTTCCTTACCTTCTGGGGGGTCCTCCTGTTTGTCGCCTGGATGGTGAGGCGATGGCCTTATATATCGGGCGGCGGTATTTCACAAACACGCGGGGCGATCAACGGAAGGATTGTATATAAGCATTCTTTACGGCAACTGCTGGCTAAATTTGCCGGTGGAGTACTGACATTAAGCAGCGGCCTTTCCATGGGGCGCGAAGGGCCGTCCGTCCAGATGGGATCGTATATCGGTGACCTGGTCGGTAAATGGGGACATATCCTGAGCGGTGAACGGAAACAGTTGCTGGCAGCCGGTGCCGGAGCCGGACTGGCGGCTGCCTTTGCCGCTCCATTGGCGGCTGCTACGCTGGTTATCGAATCGATCGAGCGGTTTGATGCGCCCAAGACGGCTATCACAACCATACTGGCCGGGGTGGTTGCCGGAACCATTGCCAATATGATCTTTCCCATAAATCCTTATCATGAGATAAATGCCGTGGCACCGGATTTGTCATTCTCGTTACAGATCAAACTATTCCTCTTGTTCGCCGTCATCGTCTCCGTTTTCGGAAAGTTCTATTCGCTGTTGATGCTTTACGTGAAAAGGTTATATCCGGCCATAAAACAACCGGAATACATCAAGTTGCTGGGATTACTGATCATGGCCTATACCATTTCACTGACGTTAACGGACCTGACCGGAGGCGGCGAACAGTTCCTGATGGAACAGGCTTTAGGCGGAAAAGAGAGTATCCTGTGGATAACCGGGATGATGTTGCTGCATATGGTGTTCACCGTCTATTCCTTTTCATCCGGACTGCCGGGTGGCAGTTTTATTCCGACACTGGTAACAGGGGGATTATTAGGAAAGATCTGTGCCTTATTGCTGGTGCAGCAGGGCATCATCGCACCGGAAAATATAAGTTACGTCATGTTGATCGGGATGGCTGCATTCCTGGTTGCCGTGGTACGTACTCCCATCACCGCTATTCTCCTGATAACAGAGATCACCGGCCATTTCGAAGTGTTTTATCCTTCGATCGTTGTCGGAGGACTGACGTATTATTTTACCGAGTTACTGGAAATAAAGCCTTTCAACGTCATGTTTTATGAAGAGATGATCAAGAAGCCGATCTTTCAGGAAGAAAAACGGCTGATACTAGATGTCGAAGTCATGGTAGGTTCTTATTTCGACGGGAAGCTGGTCGATACGCTCCACCTGCCCAATAACTGCATCATCATCAATATCCACCGCGACCGCAAAGACTTCCCTCCTGCCGGACAAACGATCCTGCCCGGCGACCAGCTGACTCTTGAAATCGATGCCCAGGACATCGAGAAGCTGTACGAGCCGCTGGTTAGTATGGCAAATATCTATTAGCCCCAATAAAAAAGGTGTCTGATAAAAACTCAAACACCTTTCCTATCTATGAATTGTTTGTTTACGCAAAGAACAATATCAACAATTGTGCTGTCAACACTCGCAGGAACATCGTCAACGGATAAACTGTTGCGTATCCCACAGACGGTGCATCGTTACCTGCCGTTGCGTTTGAATAGGCCAGTGCAGGCGGGTCGGTCGTACTACCGGCAATCAGACCCATCAGCGTGAAATAATTCACTTTGCAGAAATAGCGGCCGATACAACCGATAATCAGCAAAGGTACGGTAGTGATGATAAAGCCGTAACCGATCCAGGCAAAACCTCCATTGTTCACGATCGTGTCGACAAAACCGTCACCCGCACTGATACCGACACAGGCCAGGAACAACGTTATACCGATCTCACGCAACATCAGGTTGGCACTCTGAGTCGTATAAGTCACCAACTTATATTTATAACCGAAACGGCTGATCAGGATAGCCACGATAAGCGGACCACCAGCCAATCCCAATTTTACCGGCTGGGGAATACCCGGGAAAGTAATAGGAATACTTCCCAATACAATACCTAAAGCAATACCGATAAAGATAGTGATAAGGTTCGGCTCGTTCAAACGTTTCATCGAGTTACCCAATACCTTCTCTACGTTCGTTACGGCAGTTTCAGTACCTACTACATTTACACGGTCACCCACCTGAAGGGTCAGATGCGGCGTTGCAACCAGGTCGACACCGGCACGGTTGATACGGGTTATATTGATACCATACAGTTTACGCAGTTTCAACTGACCCAGACGCTTACCGTTCAGTTCCGGTTTTGTAATCAGGATACGGCGGTTGATAAACTGGCTTTCCATACGAATCCATTGTTTACGCTCCATATCGATCTCTTCACCAATGAAAGTTTTAATCGTTTGGGCATCCTGCTCCGTAGTAATGACAAAAACCTTATCATTCTCCATCAATACGGTATTGGCAGATACGATTTCAATCTGCTTGTCGCTATCGTGCCAGATACGTGAAATAACGAAATCACGATGTTCCAGAAGGTTTGATAACTCACCGACACTCTTACCGAAAACAGCCGGGTTCTTCACGATTAATGAAACAGGTTTTGCCTCATTCGTATGGGAAGCATCTTCATTGTTCAACTGTTCGTTTTCCTTGTCAAAGTTAACCCGGAACACGTAACGGATAAATATAATCGACAGGATAATACCGATAACACCCAACGGATAAGCAACTGCATATCCTAACGCTATCGTATTGTCCGTTGATCCGTACATATCGGAGAATGCCTGTTGTGCAGCACCCAGACCCGGGGTATTCGTTACAGCTCCTGACAGGATACCGACCATCGTCGGCATCGGAATGCCGGTTGCATAATGCAGGATAATAGCTGTTACCACCCCCAGGAATACAATCCCGCAAGCCAGCATATTCAACGTAATACCACCTTTCTTAAAAGAGGAGAAAAATCCAGGTCCCACCTGCATACCTACCGAGTAGACGAACAATATAAGACCAAATTCTTTAAAAAAGTGGATAACATTGTGATTGATCGTAAAGCCGAAATGCCCTAAAATGATCCCCACAAACAGTACCAGTGTGATCCCTAACGATACACCAAATACTTTAATTTTTCCCAATTGAATACCTGCCGCAATAACGAAAGAGAGCAACAGGATGGAGTGGCCAATGCCTTCGCCCCATAATAAATCATTGATCCAATTCATACTATTATATTAAAAAATCTTTTTGCCATTAAATAAAGTTCGCAAAGGTATACATTTAGTTTGTGTTTAACAACATAAACAGTATCTTTACCCGGGAAAAATAAAAAGATCATGAAGAAAATATATCGTATAGCACTTGCTTTGTTATTTGCCGCGACAGGGCTTAATGCTCAAAGCTCTGAAAAGACAGTAATTATCAACACGAACGTAGGGACCATGAAAGCCCGGCTGTATGACGATGTCCCGAATCATGTCCGTACATTTATCGCCCGGGCCAGACAAGGCGAGTTCAACGGGACACTTTTTACCCGTGTGATCAAAGAGTTTATGATCCAGGGAGGAGCGCCCGACTCAAAGAATGCACCGGCCGGAGCCCGTTGCGGTTTTGGTGATTCGTCGGCGGAGATCATGCCGGAGTTGAACGATAAATATTTCCACAAGAGAGGTGCGCTGGCCGCCCCGCGTCAAAACGATGATGTCAATCCGGAAAAGAAATCGGATATGTCGCAGTTCTTTATCGTACAAGGGAAAGTCTATCGCAACGGGGAACTGGATACGTTGGAATTGATTGCCAACCAGGACATACGAAAAAAAGCGCTGGATAAGTTCTACCGTCCTATTGCCGTCGACTTAAAAATGCTGAAACAAAGCAACAAACGGGAATACAACAAACGGGTAACAGCCGTCAACGCCCAGATAGATTCCATGATCCTGGCAACGCCGGGACACCTGATCTTTACAGACGAGCAACGGAAGGCATACACCACAGACGGCGGATGCCACCACCTGGACGGTATTTATACCATCTTCGGCGAACTGACCGAAGGATTCGATGTGTTGGATATCATTGCCAACCAGCCGAAAGATCAATATGACCGTCCTAAAAAAGATATCAGAATCATTAGTGTTATTATTGAATAAAACATCATTTATATGTTAAAAAGAGACTTTATCATGGTCCAGATAGAAGAACTGGGCAAAGTGATCGCCCAGATCATCTTCAACCGGAATGCTAACGCTGCCCGTAAAAATCCGGAGTTAATACAAACGGTCTACAGTTCACTCAAACTGGATCAGGATTTCCTGATGACCACATCTCCCGAAGAGATTCTCCGTTCTCTGGACAATGAAGATAACGGCGGTGTGTTACGCCTTGAAATAGCAATCAAGACCCTGATCGAGGACAGTTACCTCCAACCGGAAAACCAACCGCAAATACTCCTGCGGGCTAAAGAATTGCTGGAATACCTGCAAGCACATGACAGTACGTTCTCGCTGGAAAGGGTCAATTTGCTGAACGAGATCGAGGAACGGCTGAAAGAATAATTCTATTTACTGGAATTTCTTATTTTCTTCTATTAATTCTTCGCTATATTGTTCCGGAGCTAAGGGTGAAAAAAGTTCTATTAAATTATCTTCGGGATCACGCAGATGTACTGTGCGCGCTCCCCAATCAGCCATATCGGTTGGTTCATTAACGAATATCACACCCTTATCTTTCAGAATCATATAAGTGTTATCGACATTATCCACACTGAATGATACAAGTGATTTCTCTCGAAATCCCACAGGTAATTCTTTATCTGCATTGCCCACTGACGGAGCCATCCAGTCGGATACAAAAAGAGCAAATCCTTCTATTCCATCTGCTACTTTAAAACTTGCATAACCACTGTTTTCATCTCCCCAAGCAGGCTCTAAACCAAGCTGCCCGGCATAAAAATTAAAACATTTTTTGTAGTCTTTGACTAATAATCTTACATTACTAAACCTCATAATTGTTCTTTCTAAAATTTATCAAATAGTATTTCTTTATTCAGTTGGCAACTGTTACTTTTCCAATGCCGCCACTCCTTCCGCGCAACGTTCCCCATCGATCGCAGCCGACACAATACCACCTGCATAACCGGCTCCTTCCCCGCAAGGGAAAAGTCCTTTTATCGTAACATGCTGATAGGTGTCACGGTCCCGAAGAATACGGACGGGAGAAGAAGTTCGTGTTTCGACACCGATCATCAGTGCTTCATTGGTAAGAAAGCCTTTCGATACCTTTCCGAAATAACGAAAACCTTCACGCAAACGGCGGGTTACAAATTCCGGCATCCAGAAATGAAGCGGAGAAGCCAGCAAACCGGGAGTATAAGAGGAAACAGGCAGATCGAAGGAGTTTTTCTTGTTTACAAAATCGTTCATACGCTGTGCCGGTGCCGTCTGTTTCATGCCTCCGTTCAACCAGCAGACTTCTTCCAGCCGTTCCTGAAAGGCCATCAAAGCCAGTGGCGAATCAGCCGGGACCGTCACTTCTTCATGTTTCATCAGTTCGGTATAATCTTCCGGACGAATTTCGACCACCATTCCGGAGTTAGACCAACGGGAACCACGATTAGAGGGAGACATCCCATTCACGACGACCTGCTTCGGACCGCTCGCCGCCGGAACGACAAACCCGCCGGGACACATACAGAATGAATAAACGCCCCTCCCGTTCGACTGGGTAACGAAACTGTACTCGGCAGCCGGAAGATACTTGCCCCTTCCCTCCCTGCGATGATACTGTATCTGGTCGATCAGTTCCTGCGGATGCTCCAGGCGGACGCCTACCGCAATACCTTTCGCCTCTATCGGAATCTGCTGCTGATAAAGGTATCTGTAAACGTCACGTGCCGAATGTCCGGTTGCCAGGATTACCGGACCGTAAAAAGTCTTTCCGGTATTCGTCTCCACACCGATCACTTCGTCCTCTTTCAGGATCAAGGCATCCATACGGGTTTCAAAATGCACTTCACCGCCACAACGGATAATCTGCTCACGGATATTTTCTATCACCCGGGGGAGCTTGTCCGTACCGATATGCGGATGGGCATCGGCCAGAATAGAGGTACTCGCTCCGTGCTGGCAAAAAACATTTAATATCTTGTCTACCGAACCGCGTTTCTTGCTGCGGGTATATAATTTACCATCGGAATAGGCTCCGGCACCACCTTCACCGAAACTGTAATTCGATTCACTGTTTACCGTATGTTCGCGACTGATCAGGGCAATATCTTTCTTCCGTTCACGAACGTTTTTCCCCCGCTCGATAATCACCGGACGCAGTCCCAATTCAATCAGGCGAAGGGCAGCAAACAAACCACCCGGCCCGGCACCGACAACAACGACCTGTTTCCCTCCGGATACATCTTTATATTCTACCGACTGATATTCCGGCTCTTCCGGTTGTTCATTAATAAATACACGTAGCTTGACATTCACATAAATCGTACGCTGACGGGCATCGATAGAACGTTTCAATACACGCACGGCCTGAATATCTTTTGGCTGAGCACCGGTTTCATGCGCCACCACCTGTTTCAATGATTGCTCATTCACAGCCTCCTCCGGCAGGATGCGGAGTTGTAATTCTTGTATCATATCTGTTTATTTGCTTGTTAATGGGATATAATAGATAATACCTCCCTGAAGGCGCAAACCACTCCAATCGGGAGCTATCGTAAGCGACTGGCCTTTGTTCCTGAATCGTTTTGTCAGATCAAATTCATAACCGACATTTATATTCAATGCGAGTTTCTTATGTATCCGTATCTTTGCACCAACAGCAGGTTCAATAAAAAAGTTTGTTCCGTCAAGAGATTCGGAGTCTATTATTTCTTTTGGTCTTTCCGCTAAAGTAACTTCCTCCTCGACAGTACCGTTATTAAAAACAACGCCGGTTGAAAACTGCAAATAAGGCCTCACGATACATTCCGAAAAATCCGGTAAAGCAAAACGATAAAATCCTCCTAAACGAACTCCTTTCGTACGAATAGTAAAGTTGTAAGACGCTGAATAGTCAGAGACTCCTTTATTGCCTACAGTATTCATAAAATCAAGTAATAATCCGGCCTGATGCAATTTCCTCCATTCAAGCCCCAATTTAGCCTGATGAGTTATATAACCAGGAAAGTTATCGGTTGTTTTAACATGGTTCAAAGAAGGTTTTGCTTCGTCGAGCAACGACTTCATATCTCCCATTTTATAAGTTGCAAAACCGACATTATATTCCAGGGTCAACTCCTGAGCCTGCAATGACAATGTTGCCAACAGACATATTATAGTTATTATATAAATCCGTATCATTTCTGCAAGTATTTTTCAATGTTCAATATATATCCGTCGAACGACAATAAAGTATTACCTAACAAAAGGGGATAAATCCACGACGCTGTTTTTAATGTGAACAACACTTCTCCTTCGGGAGAAAGGACTTTGAGATTATTACTATTGTAAATCAACAAATTGCCGGTTAACGGATCGACATTAACCAGTTGCGCGTACATGTCTTTCCGTATAATCTTGATTCTCTTGAAATCCGGCAAATGAATCACCTCCACATAATCGTCGTAGGCGATCAGCAATTGATCGGGATGTACCGGATGAAGCATGCTTTTCCAATAAGTTCCATAAGAATACGGCATTTTGGTGTCTGCAACAATCTGATGATTATTCAATATGATCAGTTTCTGATCGAACCCATCCTCATACATCAGATATTTACCGTCGACCGACATTTGAGGAGTCAAAGCATTCGAAGGTATAGCAGCCAAATGTTCGCCCTCCAATGTTGAGAAATGCAGAATAGCCCCGCTTCCATCACCCTTGTAGGCACAATAAATCAATTCATCTGCTGCATTTATACCTAAAAGAGAAGAATAGCCTTCACAATCTACACTATTCAACAATGCCAATGTCCGACCATCAAAAACATTCGCCGGATTACCATCGGTAACAACCCTGCCGGATACCGGAGAGCTGAACACTCCCCACCCGGAACTTCGGTTATCGGACGATAACAGTTCGCCATCGGTAGAATAACATCGCAAAGAACCCGGCTCTTGGGCATACAGACAACCCGTCATCCGGTTATATACCCATCTCGCACCCCGTGATTCATACTGAAAAATTCCGGGCGATCCGACCTGCAATTCCCTGAATGTAGTCTTACCCGGATCTTCTGTAGAAACAAGAACCAAGCGGGCGTTATAAGTCGTTGTCATCGAACCGAACTCGCCGGGCGGCAATGACACTGTCGCCTTCCCGTCATCCGGCCTGAAAACAGTTCCGTCATCCAACCGAACAGAAATATCGGCCGGATAAGGGGTTTCCCAAGCCACCACTGTCTCTTCTATATCAGCTTTAACAATATAATACCGAATGGCATCCGGCATTTTAACCTCTCCCATTGGCCAGACCAATGTCGTATTTCCGTCACGCAGGTTCATCCGGATATTATAAACCGATTCCGCCCCCAGATTATTCTTATCCGTCCACGAAGTATTTCCGGCAGGAACAGTCACATCGACCGTGTATCCTTCAGAACCGCCGGTAATGGTGTACGACTGTAACTCAAGATGGGAAAGAACCGGTTCCGCCCAGTTCAAGGTCAAATACCCGTCAACACTAACTCCCTGTGATATAATAGAGGGCAATTCCATACTATAGTCGATAATTACCGGCCAACTCATCTTGAAAGAATATCCTTCTATTTCCATTTGGTCGGCAATACTACCGCTACCTGTCGGGGAATAACACTCACAGGTTAACGTATAATTCCCGGAAGGGAAAGTCGATGAGGAAATCATCAGAGAACCATTAGGTTGCAAATCCGAATCACTCCAAACGATATCGCCCATTTTAAACTTTAGTCCTTTGATATCTTTACCGAATGCTGTCAACGAATAATTTAATTCCGTCTCTTTATTGATTAAAATTGTCTGCCCGTCGGTAACAGCATTCAAATCAATACTGGCATTTGCCGAATCCTGAGGTTTCTCGATATCAACAAAATTTTCATGTATCTTATATTCACAACTCCAAAGCAAACAGATACAACACAAATAACAAATTAATTTACTATCCATAATAAAAAGGATTTAACCGAACAAATGCCGGAAAGCTTCTTCCACCTTTCTGACCTGTACGATTTGTATCTTACATTTATTCGTATCAAACCCTTTCAGGTTATTGTGAGGGATGATGATGCGTGAAAAGCCCAGCTTCTCTGCTTCCAGAATCCGTTGTTCGATGCGGTTGACCGGACGGATTTCGCCCGACAAGCCGACCTCGCCACACATACAAACGCCTTGTTCGATACTGATATCGAGACTCGACGAAAGGATAGCGCTGATAACAGCCAGGTCGATAGCCGGGTCGTTGACCTTCAGTCCCCCGGCAATGTTCAGGAACACGTCTTTCTGTATCAGCTTGAATCCGGCACGTTTCTCCAACACAGCCAGCAGCATATTCATTCTTCGCAAATCAAAACCCGTCGCACTGCGTTGCGGAGTTCCATAGACAGCCGAACTTACCAGCGCCTGTGTTTCTATCAGGAAAGGACGTATGCCTTCGATGGCGGCAGCAATTGCCACACCGCTCAATCCTTCATGGTTCTGTGTCAGCAACAACTCGGACGGGTTGCTGACTTCACGCAAGCCATCCTGACGCATCTCATAAATACCCAATTCAGCCGTGCTGCCGAAACGGTTTTTGATACTCCGGAGAATACGGTACATATAATGTTGATCGCCTTCAAACTGAAGAACGGTATCGACAATATGTTCCAGTACTTTCGGCCCGGCAATACTTCCTTCTTTATTAATATGGCCTATCAGCAGAACAGGGACACCGCTCTCTTTGGCATATTTAAGGATTGCTGCACTACACTCACGAACCTGTGAGACGCTGCCGGGAGAAGATTCAACGAGTTCTGTATAGATTGTCTGGATAGAGTCTATAATCAGTAAATCAGGCTGGACGTTACGGGCCTGGACAAATATCTGTTCCAGATTCGTTTCACTCAGAATGAAGCATTCCGGATTTTCGTGGGCGATACGGTCGGCACGCAGTTTCAGCTGGCGACTGCTTTCCTCACCCGATACATATAATGTCTTGAGATTGTTCAATCCCAGAACTGTTTGCAGGACTAAAGTCGACTTACCGATACCCGGTTCACCGCCAATCAGCACCAACGAGCCTTTCACCAAACCGCCTCCCAGGACACGGTTCAGTTCTTCATCTTTCAAATCAATCCGGGATTCTTCTTCGGAGGTAATATCACGTAACAGGACGGGACGTACTTTACCCGTTTCTGTTATACCGGGAATAATACGTTTTGCAGAAGATTCTTTGGTTGCAACGATTTCTTCCACATAGGTGTTCCATTCGCCGCAATTCGGACATTTACCGACCCACTTAGGAGAGTCTGCTCCGCAATTGGAGCAGACATATACTGTTTTTGTCTTAGCCATACATCTTTAAGATTTGGCGTAAAGATAGGAAAAGTTAGCCAAATAAGTCGAGTGTAAGTTGTTTCTTCTCCGCCTCCAGCTTACGCAGATGGCGCTTGCCTTGCGGAGTAACAATTTCCAGTTTGTCGAAACGGGTACGGATTACAGTCGTTACCGTATAGCTGATGTTAATTGTCTCGCCCAATTCACTTAGCTTACGAGCGATTTCCAGCACACAGTCGATACACATGCCGCTGGTGAAAGAAATCTTCTCGTCGAACATCTGCTTCTTGAAATCTTCATCGCACATGTAGAAGTCGATTGTCTCCCCGCCTTTATTATAGATACCTTTCCAACGGTAACGGCTATCTTTCAATACCGGCGAGATAATTTCGATGGTCGCTTTATTGTCTTTGATAGTCGGCAGGTCGTCCGAACGAAGGATGAAATAATCGAACTGTTCACGTTTCACCTCCAGAGAACCGGAACGGCTACGGTTATTTTCATTCAGTTCGCGTACATTAATCTTTGTCACTTTCGGATACCCACGCAACGCTTCATAGAAATTGGATTTATATTTACAGAACTTCGGCCAGGATGCCAGCAGTTCCACCAACTCACGGGGTATCAGGGCACCGGCCTGTTTCAGTTTAAGCGAACGCTTCAAAAGCGAGATTTCCTTCTGCATATTCTCTTCATCCGAATTGGTCCGGTCAACCAAAGGCTGCCCTCCGACAGACAAAGTAGGCCGGGTCAGTACCTGCATCAGAATATTTAATACGACAGAGATAGAACGCGAACTTTCGCCTGCTATCGGCCATACGACGCGGTATCCACCTTCTTGTGAAAAGGGTTCGCAATGAGCAGTCATCTTCACATCCAGCAAATCGGCCAGGACACGCAGCATGGAGAGTATCTCTTTTTCACACCGGTGCTTAATCCAGGCATCCATATAAGCGGATTTATCGTTAAATGAATAACGTATCTCAAGTTTGTTGTCAAACTTTATCATAGAGTCATCGAATTATTTGTCCAAATTCCAGCTAATTATTTCACAGGTTGTTCTTTGGGTTTGCGGTCAAAGAACGGGTTCTTCGAAGAGGCACTGACAGGGATAGCCATTACGCTCTTGCTCTCGCCCAGCCATCCCAGACGTTGGGCAGCCATCCCGGCACTAAACATCACACGGGTATCCAGTCGCAAATCGGAAGCCGTCGCACAAGCAGAACCGATGGCGATTCCCAAATCGACCGAGTTGATCGCACAAGGTACTTCTGCCGGCTTCTCCACACACGTTTCAAAACCGCAATGAGCACAGTTCAGTCCCTGCACCTGCTGGCGTGTACCCAATATCACAATAGCCTCCGCACTCAAAATATTATCCGCATCACGCAAAATAAACTTAAATCCGGTTTCTGCTGCCAGTTTCAGCATCTCGTCAGACAAACGTTGTATATCTTCACCGGTAACCATTGCAATCTCTATAATGTCAATCCCCTTACCTTTGGGAGCCGTACGAGCAGCCGTCATCATCTGACGGACAGCCTCTAACACATGTTCGTGCCGTATTTCTCTTTCGTTTTGTATCATTTCTTTATTGGTTTAGCAGGAACAAAGATACACTTTTACTCGTTTTCGAGTTCAAGATTAGTCATCTTTTCTGTGATGGCGAACGGATAATCCGGATATTCGTACAGACTGAAACGCGGTTCGGTCACTCCTTCGCAATAATTCCAGATGCTGCGATATTCTTTAACGTCCTCTCCCATTTCTTCCAATTGACGCAAATAAGCGGCTACCGACTTGTTCTCTACGATATATACTTCCCCCATCTTATTGATGATAGGGCTATGCCGGCGTCCGGTATCATGGTCAAACTTCAGGATTCGTTTTCCTTCAGCGGTGAGACCTACTGTTTTAAAAGTCATACTTTTACCAATAGCCGGCAGATTCAAGACACTACGGTCTGTTGCAGCAAACAACAAATGATTCTCTCTCAAGAAATTATACAATTTTCTTCCTAACGGGCGTTTATTGGTGACAATATCATCCAATTCGGCGAGTTTATCTTCGGGAACCAGGCCAAAAATCTTTTCTTCATATTGTTCCTGAAGCGAACGGCTGTTCGGGGTAAACACGGCATAGTTTTCATTAAACCCTTTTACCGAGAACGTATAATAGCAAATCACACCGACGGAATTAAGCGTCTGCCGCAGTTTGGCAGTATGTCCGCGCCGGGAAGCTGCAACCGTATAAACCAATTGGTTCGTTATCACCCATCCGGCATCCAATATCGCTTTTATAGCACGTTTGGCTTCGGGAGTTACTTCCAAAGGAGATTGGAAGTGGGTTTGAATAATAAACTGGGAGACTCCGATAGCAGAAGCCTTCTCTTTAAATTCTTTCAAAATTTCCACAAGTTCATCTGTAATGCGCAACGGCAGATAAGCCAGCAAACGCGAACCTAAGCGAACCCGCTGCAACTCGGCATATTTTTTACCCTCGGGCCGTTCTTCATTCGCTTTACGTTTACGGACAGCCATTTTATAGACAGCTTCCAATATCTTACGCAAAGTAGCATTCTGGCTCATCAGGGCGTCACCTCCGGTAATCAGAATATCCCGCAACTGGGCATCTTCTTCAAAGTAATGCATCAAACGACGGAGTTTCTTATCCCAGGTTTCCTTGGGTTTCAATGCTTCAAAATCGAAATTAAGACGTTCGCTCTGGAAATCATACATGCGCTGACAAGAAGCACATAAGCCTCCGCAGGCTCTTCCCATCGAATCAGGAATAAGAATGGCCACTTCCGGATAACGGCGGTGGATATTATGACCTTCAGGCAAAAGCCATCCGGCGGCATTCGGCTTACCGGCTTCCACGATATCCTCTTTTTCCCAGGCTTTTATATGACCGTATGTGTCAACCAGTTCATCTGAATAAAGGACATACGAACGAATCGTGTTGTCATCATAGCCTTCCGTTCCCGGATTCAGCAAGGATAAATAATAAGGTGTAACAAAAAACGGCATACCTTTCTTTCTGGCACGGGCCAACAGCTGCATCATCTCTTCCGAGAGGGATTCACCCAGAAAATAATTCAGTTCCGTCGGACTCTTGATAGCCAATGCCAGATGGAAACGGGCAGTGTTCCACCATTCCTGTACCTGATTATATTTTTCTTCGTAAGTCATCTCCGGTAAAAACTGATAACGGGATGACGGTGCACTCCTGCGCTCTATCTTCCGTATAAGCCGTTTTATAATACGGTCTTTATTTGCTTCACGGATTGCCACCACTTCTTCATCCAAACCGGTCGGCCAACGATGCATCTGACGCTTAACCAGGGAACGGTCCGGTTCGATGCTCTCGGGATGCTCCAGTAACTTGAACTGATGATAAAGGTCAATAAACAGGTCGGGAGAAACTTCGTCTGCCAGCTTTCCCGTCAGTAATTGCCAGAAATAAGTGATTGTTTGCACAGACAACTCCTCACCTGTTGAAAGTTCATCAATAGGAGACCCGTCATATTCGATTAAAAGTAAAATACGCTTCGCCACGGCATTTCCCATATTACTGCCACCTCCGTTGATTTCAATCCGGGAAGAAACGAATGAGCGCAGAGCCTCCCTGAACAATTTTATGTTCTGGCTCTCTTCCGCCATTGTCACCAAATGAGGAAAGTCCCTGTTAAACACTTTTAGTAAATAAGAATTGTCGTACGTTAGTTCTTTTCTTTTAATCATAAACATCGCTGCTTTTTATATTGATTAGAGTAATATTACAATCATGCCACTCACATAGGGAGAGATTATATCCGGGGATATACACTTACACTTGTCCACAAATATAATATTTTTAATCGGAAAACGATGAATATCCACTTTTAAAACATTCTAATAAGAGAAATATTTAAAGCAAAATGATATTTATGTGGCTATTTTACTACATTTTGATTTCATTTTTAGCATTCCACAAGAAACCAGGTATTTTACACTTCATAGAAAGCTTGAAAAATATATGTTTTCACTTGCAATCTTCAAAAACTATTTATATCTTTGTGAAAAGTAATTTTAGAGGCTCAAGCCTCACATTTTAGGTAAAGGTATTGGTCATTATAAGTATTAAAAAAGTCTACTTGTGAAAGTAGACTTTTTTATTTTTCACATTCTTTCATAGATGTATATTACAAACAGGTTTATTATATCCTTCTAAAAAGTCTTATTACAAACTCATTAAATAAAACATGACTATTATATTTACAACAACTTATCGTCATCTTGTCTTAACCAACCTCTCACTTTGAAACATAAAGTAAGCAGAATTTGCAAAAAACTTTTCTATAGTAATTTTTTTCACTAATTTTGCAACAGTATTAATCATTAAAACAATAATACCTATGAACAAAGCAGAACTTATTGTAGAGTTGGCTGAAAAAGCCGGTTTAAAAAAACAAAAGGCTAAAAAGGTCTTGGAAGCTTACATGGAGATCGTAACAGAAAAAATGTCCCAGAACGAAGAAATATCTATCGTTGGTTTTGGTACATTATTACCCAGACCGCAAAACAGCCGTTTGGCTCGTAATCCTAAAACAGGTACTCCGGTACAGATCCCGGCAAGAACAACAGTAAAGTTCAAACCAGGTAAATTCCTGCTGGAGGCTATGAACGGTAGCAAATAAAACCAAACCACTCCATATGTAAAATGAACGTCCGGACTATACCAATAGCACGGACGTTGTTCTTTTCTCCCCCCTAGACAAAAACGGCTGATGTAACAGAATCGTAACATATATTTCATTCAACCGAAATACCAAATGCCTTCCTTTGCAGAAAATAATTAATTTTGTAAACAAAGGAATGAATTATTCATTTCAAATTAAATAAAAAAGACTATGGATATGCCCCGAATTCTTGTTGTGGATGACGAAGAGGACTTGTGCGAAATCCTCAAATTCAATCTTGAAATAGAAGGTTATGAAGTGGATACGGCTTTTAGTGCGGAAGAAGCATTAAAAAAGGACCTGTCTGTCTATCAGTTGCTTTTGCTCGATGTTATGATGGGAGAAATCTCCGGATTCAAGATGGCGAGTATATTAAGAAAAGAAGAAAGCACGGCTGATATACCGATCATATTTCTGACAGCCAAAGATACTGAAAACGATATGCTGACAGGCTTTAACCTGGGAGCGGACGATTATATTTCAAAACCTTTTTCGATCCGCCAGGTTGTCGCACGTGTTAAGGCTGTATTACGGAGAACGACCGATAAAGAGAAAAACGAGACGAACGAACTTCTCGAATATGAAACATTAGCACTCGATCCCAAACGCATTAAAGCATCGGTAGACGGCAAGGAAGTCCCGCTGACCAAAAAAGAATTCGAGATTTTGAAATTACTGCTGGAGAATAAAGGAAATGTTTTCTCACGTGAAGAGATCCTGTCCCGTATCTGGAAAGATGAAGTATATGTGCTGGATCGAACAATCGACGTAAACATTACCCGTCTGCGTAAAAAGATAGGCCCTTACGGAAAAAACATCGTTACCCGACTCGGCTTCGGTTATTGTTTTGAGTACTAATCCTGTTATTTAATCATGGTAAGAGTAGAAAAGATGAAAAACCGGATACCTTTCAGCCAGCGGTTATTCTGGTCGATTTTTGTGATGTTCCTTGGATTTACAGTTTGCTTCCTGTTGTTTCAATACCAACGGGAACGGGAATTTTCGCAGGAGAAGTTGAATAATGTATTGAGTAACTACAATTACCAATTATTTAGCCGTACCCAACAGGATACCGACATTAAGAAGACGGTAAGGCAATTTATCGAAGATATTCCGCAAAAAGAATTGCGTGTCACCATTATCGATCCCAACGGAAAAGTCTTGTTCGATAATAGCAGGACAGAAGAATTCAACAACCATAACGATCGTAGCGAAGTGCGCAAAGCCCGTTTGTATAATGAAGGCTTTGCCATCCGCACCTCGGGATCGACGGGCAGACGGTATTTTTATTCGGCCAGCAATATAGGCAGTTATATCTACCGTTCGGCGCTCCCTTATGATCCTTATGTGCAAAGTGCCTTATCCACGGATAAGGACTTCATCTATTTTATGATACTGATGACATTGATCTTTTTCTTTGTCCTCTCCCGCTTTACATTCAGTATCGGACGGACCATATCCAAGCTACGGGACTTTGCCCTGAACATAGAAAAGGACCGGATACCGGAAAACGATTATATCTTCCCCAACGATGAACTGGGAGATATCTCAAAGAACATTGTCACACTGTATCACCGGCAACAAAAGGCCAAAGACGAGCTTTCCATGGAACGTGAAAAGCTGATAAAGCATTTCCAGTACGCCAAAGAAGGATTCGCCATGTTTACCGCCGAAGGGAAAGAGATATTGTCGAATATCCTGTTCATCCAGTTCTTAAATGTTATTTCCGACAATCAGATCCGTCAGGCTGAAGATGCCCAGGATATCCGGGAACTTGAACCCATTAAGGCTTTCCTTAATAAAAATATCCCTAATATGAACCGGAAACGGAAAGTGTTACGCGAATCTGTAACGATCGATAAAAACGGGAAAATATTTCTGATCGAATGTATCCTGTTCCTGGATAACAGCTACGAAATATCCATCAATGATATTTCACGCCAGGAAGAAGAGAGCCGGATGAAACGCCAGCTTACCCAGAATGTCGCCCACGAACTGAAAACACCCGTCAGCAGCATTCAGGGATATCTGGAAACGATTATCAGCAATCCGGAACTTACTCCCGACAAACGCCAGTTCTTCCTGGAACGTTGCTACTCACAGAGTACGCGCCTGACCGGATTATTACGTGACATCTCTGTACTGAACCGTTTGGACGAGGCGTCCGAAATGTTCGACTTGTCCGACATAAATATCCCGAAACTGATCGTCGAGATCCAGAAGGAATGTTCGAAAGAGATGGAAGAAAAACAGATCACATCTGAAGTTATTCTGCCGGGCGATCCTACGATACATGGCAATTACTCCCTATTGTATTCCATTTTCCGTAACCTCTACGACAATGCGATCGCATATGCCGGAGAAGGAAGCCAAATAACCGTGAACTGTTATAAAGAAGATCCGAAATTTTATTATTTCAGTTTCGCTGATAACGGTGTGGGTATTTCGGAAGAACATATCAACCGCATCTTCGAACGGTTCTATCGGGTGGATAAAGGACGTAGCCGCAAAGTCGGCGGAACAGGACTGGGATTGTCTATCGTCAAGAATGGGGTTAATTTCCATAAAGGACAGATTTCGGCAAAGAGTAGTCCGGGCAAAGGAGTGACCTTCTTCTTTACCCTGAAGAAAAAATTATAAACATAAATTACAGGTATATATAGTATAAAAATGTGTCGTATTTTATATCTTCGCGCCCTATTTTCCTATAAAAAACAAGGCAAAGATGAATATAAACGAGTTGACATGCGGTCTGGACTTCGGAACATCAAATTCCATTATATCGCTGACAGACAAAGCAACACGGAAAGAAGTATTTTCGTATAGCGAAAGTTCCATTCTGTATTTTCCGGACACAAACGAGATGAAATACTATGTGGGTAAAGAGGCCCAGGATAAATATATTGAAGAAGAGATGACCGGGCGTCTGCTGAAATCCGTCAAGACGCTGCTCCGCCAGGACAAGTTTCTTTCTACCTGGATATTCGGTAAAAGAATGACGCCCGATCAACTCGTTACCTGCATCATCCGCCATTTGAAAGAGAAAGCGGAAGCCTTCGCCGGAGCGGAAATCACGGATGTGATACTTGGAAGACCTGCCGTTTTTTCGGAAGACCCCAAGCAAGAGACTTTGGCAGTCAACCGCCTGACGCTTGCCGCCCGTAACGCCGGTTTCAGAAACATCAAATTACAATTGGAACCGATTGCCGCCGCCCTCTCCTATGAGCAACGGCTCGACCATAGCGAAAACGTACTGGTTGCCGACCTCGGTGGCGGTACTTCCGACTTTACCATCATGAACCTTTCTCCCGATAAAATCCGTAAGGAAGACCGCAAAGACGATATCATCGCTCACGGTGGTGTCTATATCGGCGGTGACTTGTTCGATTCGGAAATCATGTGGTACAAAGTGACTCCCCATCTGGGCCGGGGCGTAAAATACCAATCGTACGATAAAGAGATTGAAATACCTTCCATTCTCTACCGCGAACTGAAAAACTGGGAAAGGACATTTATGTTGAAGGAGAGCAAACTGCGCCGTTCGATGGATAACTACTACCATCTCTCAGGCAACAATCCTAAGATAGATAATGTAAGAGTTTTGATCGATAATAACTATGTCTTCTCCCTGTTCAAAGGAATCGAGCAATCCAAAATAAACCTCTCGACCGGAGAAGATACAACAATCGACTTTGAAAAAGAGACAATCCATATACATGAGCCTTTCACGCCCGGTGAGTTTGCTACGATCATCGAACGGCATACTACCGAGATCGAACGATATATCCTGAAAATACTGGACACAGCGCAATATAACGCAGCAGATATCGACTCCGTCTTTATCACAGGAGGTAGCAGCCTTGTCATTCCGGTAAGGGAGATACTTTACCGCATCTTCGGAAAAGATAAGATACGTACGGGGAATACTTTTAATAGTGTAGCTTACGGGTTATCCTTGAGTTACTAACTTCCGCTGCCGGAGACCGTCTGGTTTCCTAAGCAGGAAACGCGAGTTTCACCCTAATGAAACAGTAGTTCCCTGCCTAGGAAATTGCAGTTTCCAGGGCAGGGAACTACGAAGATCAACGTTCCTTGATCGGAACATATACCTGTTCATCCAACACATTCTTATAAGCCGGACGGATAATACGTTTTCCATCGAAATGTAATTCTTCAATGCGATGGGCAGTCCAACCTACGATACGGGCCATAGCAAACAGCGGTGTATAGATTTCCTGCGGCAAACCGATCATTTCATACACAAAGCCTGAATAAAAGTCCACGTTTGAAGAAACACGTTTCTTCGTTCCTTTATGTTTGGCGAAACATTCGATGGCACGTTCTTCCAGCAGTTCGAGGAAGGCAAATTCTTCTTCACGTCCTTTTTCTTTAGCCAGGTCACGAGCCAGTTCTTTCAAAACAACGGCACGCGGATCGGAAATTGTATAGACGGCATGACCGATACCGTAAATCAGGCCGGTCTTGTTATAAGCCTCTTTGTTCAGCATACGCATGAAATAAGTATCGATTTCATCCACATTCTTCCAGTCGCCAATGTTCTCTTTCAGATGATGGAACATATCGACAACCTGGATATTGGCACCACCGTGCAACGGACCTTTCAACGAACCGATACCGGCTGCAATAGAAGAATAGGTATCCGTTCCGGTCGAACTGGTTACACGGACTGTAAAGGTCGAGTTATTACCGCCACCGTGCTCGGCTTGCAAAACAAGCAACAGGTCAAGTGTACGGGCATCCAGTTCCGTAAAGTCTTTTTTCAGCATATGCAGGAAGTTTTCTGCAAGCGAAAGGTTTTCGTGCGGATGGCGGATATGCAGGGAACGGCCGTGTGTACTATGACGATAAATATTATAAGCATACGCTATAATGGTCGGGAAACGCGAGATCAGTTCGATGGACTGGCGCATCAGGTTGTCACGGGAAGTATCGTCAGGATTCGGATCGAACGTATACATTTCCAAAACACTACGGGCAAGGATATTCATGATATTCTGTCCTTCCAGGTCAAGGATATTCATCTTGGTTTTCTGTTCCAACGGCATATTATCGCAGATCAGCCCTTTGAAAGAGGCTAACTCTTCTTTATCGGGCAACTTTCCGGAAAGCAACAGATAAGCTACCTCCTCAAAACCGAAACGTTTTTCTTTGATCAGGGCATGAGCCAGGTCCTCCACATCGTAACCTCTGTAAAACAGTTTACCGGGAATAGCTTTCAGGCCACCGTTATCCGGCAGGCGTTCGTAACCAACTACATTACCGATCTTGGTCAGGCCGACCAACACCCCGCTGCCGTCCTCGTTACGCAGACCACGTTTCACGTTGTACATCGGAAACAGTTCGTTATCAATCTTGCAAGCATCTTTTGACGCATCCGACAGTTTGTAAATAAGATATTCTTTTTTCATCACGAGTTATTTTTACGAGGTTACAATAAAGATATGATACAATCACCAAATTCTTTGGTGCCAAGAGATTTTCCTTCCGGCATAAAACGTGCCAGGTCATTCGTTGCTTCTCCTTTCGAGAAAGCCTTTTCCATGGCAGCCGTGATCAGGTTGGCAGCTTCGTTCCAACCCATATATTCAAGCATCATCACGGAGGAGAGTAAGAGGGAAGACGGGTTCACGATATTCTTTCCGGCAATATTAGGTGCCGTGCCATGCGTCGCTTCGAAAATAGCATAACCGCTGTTGTAGTTGATATTGGCACCTGGTGCGATTCCGATGCCACCTACCATGGCGGCCAATTGGTCGGAGATATAATCGCCGTTCAGGTTGAGCGTCGCAATAACGGAGTATTCTTCCGGGATCAATAAGGTATTTTGCAGGAAAGCATCGGCAATCACATCTTTGATAATGACCTTTCCGGCAGCCGATGCTTCTGCCAGCGCTTTGGCGGCTTCGGCTTCACCCTTTTCCTTTTTGATCTTTTCGTATTGCGGCCAGGTGAATGTCTTGTCGCCAAACTCGCGTTCCGCCAGAGCATATCCCCAGAGTTTGAAACCGCCCTCAGTGAACTTCATGATATTTCCTTTGTGCACCAGTGTTACACTCGGCAACTGATTGGTCAGGGCAAATTCGATGGCGGCACGCACCAGCCGTTCGGTTCCTTCTACCGATACAGGTTTCACACCGAATGAAGAAGTTTCCGGGAAACGTACTTTCGTCACTCCCATTTCTTCCGTCAGGAACTGAAGGAATTTTGCTGCTTCAGGTGTTCCTTGCAGCCATTCGATACCGGCATAGATATCTTCCGTATTCTCACGGAAGATATACATATCGACCTTCTGCGGTTCACGTACCGGAGAGACGACACCTTTAAACCAGCGGACGGGACGCAGGCAAACGTACAGGTCGAGTGTCTGCCGTAAAGCCACGTTCAGGGAACGGATACCGCCGCCGATGGGAGTAGTCAGCGGACCTTTGATACCGACCATATATTCGCGGAAAGCATCCATTGTTTCGTCGGGCAGCCAACTGCCTGTTTGATTGAACGCCTTTTCGCCAGCCAATACTTCTTTCCATTCGATAGAGCGCCGGCCGCCATATGCTTTTTCGATGGCGGCGTTTACAATTTTCTGGCTGACCGGAGTGATCTCCGCTCCCACTCCGTCACCTTCGATAAAAGGAATGGTTACTTTGTCCGGGACGATCAGACGGTCGTTTTGTTTTGTTATTTTATTCATCATGATAGTTTATTAATTTTGTTCAGTCTTTATCAGTTTTGAGCTATCTTGTCCCCGTGCTTGACACGGGGCCGCAGAAGAACCAGCAGTATCAAAAGATACATATAGGATACGGTCTGTGCCTTTGCGTTCCCGTGTCAAGCACGGGAACGGGATAGTCCAATTATTTCTATACATGTGCCATATTCAATGCTGATCCGGACTTGAACCATCGGATTTGCAAATCATTGTACGTGTGATTTACAGGGAATGATTCCTGTGTGCCATCTGCATGCAATACGATAGCAGTTAATGGCTTGCCCGGTGTGAACTCTTTCAAACCGATGATGGAGATGTGATCGTTTTCACGAATCTTATCGTAATCGTCTTTGTCGGCAAAGGTCAGGGCAAGCATTCCCTGCTTTTTCAGGTTCGTTTCATGGATGCGGGCAAAACTTTTGGCAAGGATCACTTTCACATTCAGGAAACGGGGTTCCATAGCGGCGTGTTCACGGGAGGAGCCTTCACCGTAGTTCTCTTCGGCAACCACGATGGATGAAATGCCTTTCGCCTTATACTGTTTGGCAACGGCGGAGACAGCTTCATACGTATTATTCAACTGGTTCAATACGGCATTCGTCTGACCGTTGAAAGCGTTCACCGCCCCCATCAGCATATTGTCGGATATATTTTCCAGATGACCACGGAAACGGAGCCACGGACCGGCCATCGAAATATGGTCTGTCGTACATTTACCCGAAGCCTTGATCAAAAGAGGCATTTCCAGCAAATCGTTTCCATCCCACGGAGCAAAAGGATGCAACACCTGCAAACGGTTTGAATCGGGACTGATCTTTACTTCCACATCTTTTCCGGTCGGAGCCAGATAACCGTTATCTTTTACATCAAAACCTTTGGGCGGGAAATCAGTTCCCTGCGGCTCACGGAGTTTTACTTCGCGACCGTCTTCGGTCTTCAATGTATCCGTCAACGGATTGAAACAAAGGTCACCGGCAATGGTCAATGCTAGCGTCAGTTCCGGGGAAGCGACAAAAGCATGTGTATTCGGATTACCGTCTGCACGTTTGGCGAAATTACGGTTAAAGGAGGTTACGATTGAATTTTTACGGGTATTATCGTCGGTATGACGTTTCCACTGGCCGATACACGGACCGCAGGCGTTTGCCATGATGGTGGCACCGAGCTTTTCAAAGTCACCGATGATACCGTCACGTTCGGCTGTATAACGGATCTGTTCCGATCCCGGATTGATGATCAGCGGGGAAGCGACAGGTATTTTATCTTCAAAAGCCTGCCGGGCGATAGAGGCGGCACGGCTTAAATCCTGATAAGAGGAGTTCGTACATGAACCGATCAGGCCGACTTCCATCTGGCGGGGATAGCCGTTTGCTTTTACCTTCGCGGCAAACTCAGAGATAGGCGTTGCTGCATCCGGAGTGAACGGGCCATTGATATGCGGTTCCAGTTCGGACAGGTTGATGACGATCACGCGGTCATAATATTCATCCGGCTGTGCCCTTACTTCCATATCGGCTTCCAGATAATCCTGGATAGCATCGGCCCAGGCTGCAACGGTATCTCGGCCAGTGGCACGCAGATAAGTTGCCATATTCAGATCGTACGGGAATAATGAAGTAGTGGCACCCACTTCGGCACCCATGTTACAGATTGTCGCTTTTCCTGTAGCGGAAATAGAGGAAGCACCTTCTCCGAAATATTCGATAATGGCATTCGTCCCGCCCTTTACGGTCAGGATACCGGCTAGTTTCAGGATAACGTCTTTCGGTGAAGCCCAGCCGCTCAGACGTCCGGTCAGCTTGACACCGATCAGTTTCGGCATCTTCAGTTCCCATTCCATCCCGGTCATTACATCGACGGCATCGGCACCACCGACACCGATGGCTACCATTCCCAATCCGCCGGCATTCGGCGTGTGCGAGTCTGTTCCGACCATCATTCCGCCGGGGAAGGCATAGTTTTCCAACACCACCTGGTGGATAATTCCTGCACCGGGTTTCCAGAAACCGATACCGAACTTATCGGATACGGATTTCAGAAAATCATACACTTCGCTGTTCCCTTTTGTTGCTGTTTCAATATCTGCTTTCGCACCGATATTCGCCTGGATCAGGTGATCGCAATGAACAGTTGCCGGGACAGCGGATTTCTTTTTTCCAGCATTCATGAACTGCAACAATGCCATCTGGGCCGTTGCATCCTGCATCGCCACACGATCGGGACGGAAGTTCACATAATCGTCTCCACGCCTGAACAGGCGTAATGCCTTTTCGTCATATAAATGAGCATATAAGATTTTCTCGGCCAGAGTCATCGGACGACCGATCTTTTCGCGGGCCACATCTACCCTTTTCGGGAAATTGGAATAAAAGCTTCTCAGCATTTCAATGTCGTACACCATATTATAATCTTATTAGTTGTTTGTTTATCAAAAAGCTTGTATATGCAAATAAAAAAATTCCATGTCGTAAAGAATGTAATATATAAGACATCATATCATTTTGCATTTCTATTTTGTCATTAACAAATGTATATATAAATAAAACACCTTTTATTCAATAATGTCTATGACCCGATAGAGGTTGTCTATACAAATAAGAAAGTTCGCCTCACGTTCATTTATAAAACGCGCGGCGAACTTATTTTGTTCAACGATATATAAACTATTCTTAACTTATTTATCTTTTGTCGATTCTTGCCATTTCGCGGCATAACTATGAAGGATGGAAGCGATCCCCTCGCCGATCCGGACATAGTCTTCCGTTTTCAGATTAGCCAGCGAAGCACGGATAGACCATTCGGGAGCATCGAAGCCTCCGCCGTTCAACAGGACAAGCGATGTTTCCTGTGCCAGGCGGAACACGACATCGACCGGTTCGTAGTTGGCTTTCAGATATTCGAAGAAATCGTCTCCATAGAATTTCTTTGCCCACACTTCCATATCTATTTCACTGTAATAACCGGCACGGAGAGGATCATCCAGCAGGGTAAATCCTGAACTTTTCCAAAGGGTGTGCAGGCGTTCGTGAATGATGTCGATCATGCGGGACTGATACAGGTTCTCGGAATCCAGCAAGGAGAAAGAGGCAAACAAAGACATCTGTGTCTGCTGTGGCAGGGAAAGTCCGGATGTATGATTAAGTGCGACCTGACGGCTATCAGCAACCATGCGGTCGATAAACTTCATCTTTGAGGGGTCGAGCATGATACTGCTGTAACGTTTTGCCAATGCTTCTTTCTTATCATCAGGCAATGCGGCAATCATACGGTCATAGATGTTATCTTCATGCAAAGAGATGACTGCCAGACGCCAGCCTGTCGCACCGAAATACTTGGAGAAAGAATAAACGCACAATGTATTATCAGGAAGCTCAGCCATCAGGGAACGGAAACCATGCACATAAGTGGCATATACATCGTCGGTAATAATCATCAGGTTGGGATTATAATTGGTAACGATATCGACAATACGCTCCGTCAATCCGGGTGTCAAAGCATAAGAAGGCGGATTACTCGGATTGACAATAAAGGCAGCCTTAACAGACGGATCCTTCAATACATCCAGATCTTTTTCCTGATATTGCCAGGTATGATATCCGTCACCCGTCATTTTCAGCGCATGTATTTCCGTTACATCAAACAGATAACGGGCCTGTTCGGGTATTTCTATATAAGGAGTAAAGACCGGAGCAAACAGGACGATCTTGTCTCCTTTATTCAACAGGAAGTTCTGTTGAAGGGAGTCGAAGATGTAACACATGGCAGCCGTACCGCCCTCGGTGGCAAACAAATCGAATTTACCTTTGGGCGGCTGGTTGTTACACAATGCCTGATCCAGATAATCACGCACCAATACTTCCGTATATTTCAAAATACGGTCGGGAACAGGATACTGGTCACCAATCACACCTTCTGCCCACTCATGTACCAGGTCGTTTTCATCAACATTCTTTACACGTACCATATAATTATAGGTATCACGTAAAAGTTCGGAACCAGGTGTTCCCTCTTGTTTATCAAGAAACTCCCTGAACCGATAGGCGATACTTGGTTTCTGGGGAACGCCGGCAAGACCGACCATACCGTCTTCCAGTTTAACCCCGCGACGGCATTCTTCCAGAGCAAACTGGCCGAGTAGAAAAAAGGCTTCGCGTGGCGTGGTAGCAATCCAGTTCGGGTTGCCACGACCGGCATTCAACATGATGTGGGTACTCTTACGGGCACTCTCATCGGCTAACCGGATCAGTATGTCCTTTAATTCGAACGGACTGATCTCCGACATTTTCTTTTCGTATTCACGGGTGACTACGATTTTATTGTTTTCTTCCATATTATATATTATATGTATGATTATTAATTTCTATTTTTATCAGAATTGAACTATCTTTTTCTATGATTTACATTAACAAGACAATCACCACTCCCCAGATAATCAGTAAGGTGTTACCGACAGCATAAGTAACTGTATATCCTAACGCCGGCGTCTGGCTTTCCACCGCATCTTCTATCGCACCGAGGGCGGCTGTTGTCGTTCGTGCTCCTGAAGTACAACCCAGTGTAATGGCCGGATGGAATTTAAAGAGATAGCGTCCCATCAGGACACCGGCTATCAGCGGAATGGTCGTGGCCAGTGCTCCGATAATGAACAGACTTACGCCTACTTCTTTGAAGCCGGTCACAAAACTCGGTCCGGCCGTAATGCCGACCACGGCAATGAACATATTCAGCCCTACATTATTTAATACCCACAAGGATGGTTCCGGAATACGTCCGAATGTCGGGTGTTTGGAGCGAAGCCATCCGAATACCAGTCCGGCAATCAATGCCCCGCCACTCGTACTCAGGCTGATCGGTATATTTCCAAAATGTACCACCAATGAGCCGATCACGCCACCGATAAAGATCCCCAGACCAACAAAGATCATATCCGTCTGGTTGGTCGGCCGGTCAGCATACCCCAAAGTCGCAGCCGCAGCATTTACCTCCATCTTGGTACCTACCAGTTCGAGCATATCGCCCGGATTAATCTTTGTCGCAGCCAGCACAGGTATATTGACACCCGCACGTTTGATACTTTTAATGCTGACGCCGTGCATCACCTTTTCACTGCGGAGACCGGCTACAGTTATTCCCGAAAACTTCTTACAGGAGATCAGTACAGGCAATGTCTCTGCCGGGAAGTCCAGCAATTCAAGGTCGTTCACTTCGTCTCCGATCCAATCTTCTTCTCCGATCACAAATTCACGGCGACCACTCAACACGACTTCGTTCCCTTTCTGAAGCATCAGGTCCGGTTTCACGTCATATACCACATTATTGATTCGTACGCGTTCTACAAACAGACGACGGCCCTGCCCTTCCAGATAATCTTCCAGCTCCTGTACGGTCTTGCCTGCCCCGAACCAGTCATTACTGATCTTATAAGCGCGGAAAGTGATGGGACGTGCTGCCGGCATAAAACCGGGTTGCTCGCTCTCATCGTCGGTACCCATCTTTGCTTCCAGCTCTTTACAAGCCTTCTTTACCGAAGGCAGTCCGCCCAGCAAACGGGGAGCCACATCGCTCATCAGCCAGGCAGAACCGGCCGTACCGAAAATATAACAGACAGCATAAGCTACAGGCATCACATTAATCATGGATGTTTTGTCTGCCGCACTCAACCCGCTCTGGTTGATCGTATCTTCCGCTACTCCCAGCACCGCAGAGATCGTCTGCGAACCAGCCAGCAATCCAGCCGCTTCTCCGGCATTGTATCCCATCAGCTTGGCAAGCAAAAAGGGAACAAACAGAGAGAACAAACACATCAGTACGGCAAAAAGCATCTGCGGAAGTCCCTCCTTTTTTAGCCCGCGAAAGAACTGCGGACCAACACTATATCCCACGGCAAAAAGGAACAGAAGAAAGAATACGGATTTAATGGGTGCCCCAATATCGATATGCAACTGTCCAATTAATACACCGACCAGCAATACGCTGGTAACTGTTCCCAAGGAAAATTTACCTATCTTAAATTTACCTATCCAGAAACCGAAAGCCAGTGTCAGAAAGATAGCCAGTTCCGGATAGTGTTTGAGCAAATCAGCAAACCACTCCATATATACAATTATTTGACGTTAATAGTAAGACATATTCCATGTCCGATTTTATTGTGGTAAATGGAACACAATCCATGAGAAAGTTGTTGCGGGAGATTCAATTAAGAGATTATAAAAGCTCCCTTATTTTAAATAAATTTCTATCTTTGTCCCGCTTTGGTGATACGCCAGCCTCCGGTTGTCGTATAAAAGGGAATCCGGTGAGAATCCGGAACAGTGCCCGCTACTGTGAAGCCCGCTATAAAAGGAAAACATGCTTACACCACTGTCCGTGACAAGGATGGGAAGGTCGTTTTCCGGGCAAGTCAGGAAACCTGCCAGACAGACAAATCCGTTCTCCCGGGGCCAGGAGGGCTATTATGAACATAAAACAAATCTCTTTCAATGAAAAAGAAATGTCTGCTGACAGCCTTTCTTGTAGGTTGTTCAATGAGTATGTCTTTTGCACACGGTATGTTGCAGAAGACAGTGACCGATTATATGCTGAAAGCAAAAGGCTATGATAACTTCCATGTCGGAACGATCGAAGGTTATCCCACTTTCGATACGATGCTTGCCAAGCTCAAAGCCAGCGGTGTAAAGAAAGTCATGCTCATGCCTTTCATGTTCGTTGCCGGCGACCATGTCAACAATGATATAGCAGGCGACTGGAAAAAGGAGCTGGGAGACAACGGTTACGAAGTATCCGTCCTGATGGAAGGTCTGGGACAGAATCCCGACATACAGGACATCTTCATCGAACATGCCCGTTTTGCGGCCAAACACAAAATGGTCGATATCATGGATAAAAAGAAGCAATACGCTGCTGGAAAAGACTGACGGACCAAACGCCCATTATCCGTCACAGAGTCACAAATGAAAACCGGCCTCTTTCCTCATACGGGGAAAGGCCGGTTTTTTATATCAATACATTCTTGAAATTCTAATTTACACAACCAGAACTTTTACATTATTAAAGGAGCAATAACAATAGACATTTTATCTATTATCAACTAATTATTTACCATCTTTACTTGCATTTTTATTTATATCAAAATATATACATAAAATGATATTTTGTATACATAACAAACTGGAACATTGTATTTTTTTTGCATATACATTCACATGGAGTGTAAAACAACAACTAAATCCAAACAAAAACATGAAAAGTACGATTAATAACGCGCCTTCTGAAATACCTAACAGTCAGTCATTACATGCAGGCTTTGATCTTCTCATAAAGCCCGAAGGAATAGATTTAACTGAATCTTACCTATATAATAATATGATTTTCTTCATACTGGACGGATCAGTAAAAATATATTCTCCACATACTCAAACGAAGTCCATTGGCGAACCGCATATGCTCTTTCTTAAAGGGCATGAAAAATACACCTATGAAATTACTCCATGTTCGCAAATTCTTGCGTTCACCTTCGATAGTCTGACTATCGATGAGTTATTTCGTTTCCGGGCTCAATATGACCTGTTACCCGAATCCTCGTTTGAATGGATAGAACTAAAGATAATCGAACCTCTCTACAGCTTTTTAAAACTTCTCATCCAGTATCTGGAGAATAATTATTTGAATTACAACTTATATCTTGCCAAAAGAGAGGAACTGTTCTATCTTCTCAAAACAGTCTACCCCAGTAAAGATTTAGGTCATTTTTTCTATCTGCTGGCCAATCACCCGTCTGAGTTCGAAAAACAGGTAGCGGAAAATTATATGAAAGTAAAGAATGTCAAAGAACTGGCCAATCTGATGGGATATGGGATAAACTCCTTCCGGGTCAAATTCAAAGAAAACTTCGGTATTCCTGCCTACCAGTGGTTACTGAATGAAAAGGCGAAACGGATTTTAAAATGCCTGACAACGGAAGGTGAAGATTTCAAAAGTATAATCGACGATTTCGATTTCAGTTCACATTCTCATTTCTATAAGTTCTGTAAAACACAATTCGGACTTACCCCCGAAGAATTAAAGAAGAAACTAAACAGCTGAAAGAATATCAGATTATATATTTTATATGTGATTTTATATATATTCCCCTTCTGCAGCATAGGCTACCTTTGTATTGTTAAAATACAGATTCTTATTAAATTATGATGACCAAATTGTATGTGTTATTATCCCTTGGTAAGGGTGGGGATAATACTTTTGTTGAGGGGAGAATGTCAACTCCCTTAGTCTGTTATATTCTGTCAGGTGTTATTTTACTTGTTGTGTTACTACGAGTATTTTCCTGGCTGCAATACCTGCAACTCAAACGCAAAGCCCGGAAACGTATTTTTAAGAACAAAACCGTCAAAAGTCTACCGGTACGAAATAAATAGATTATCTTTGTGTCTGCATGATTACAACCGAATGTATCAGAATCAATAACTCAAAGCTATAAATGAGCACAGGTAAAATAATCGTAGCCGGTATCGGACCCGGCAGTGAATCAGACATTACTCCCGCAGTGTTATCTGCCATCCGGCAATCAGACGTTATCGTGGGATACAAATATTACTTCCGGTTCATTGAAAAGATAATCCGTCCCGGAGCCATATGTATCGACTCAGGGATGAAACGGGAGAAGGCACGTGCCGAAGAAGCATATAATTACGCGACCGAAGGCAAAGTAGTAACTGTTATCAGCTCCGGCGATGCCGGCATCTATGGGATGGCCCCGCTTATCTACGAGATGAAACGCGAAAAAGGAAGTGACATCAGCATCGAAGCTTTACCCGGAATCAGTGCCTTCCAGAAGGCAGCCTCCCTGTTGGGTGCCCCGGTAGGACACGACTTCTGCGTGATCTCCCTCTCCGACCTGATGACACCGTGGGAACTGATAGAAAAACGCATCAAAGCCGCCGCTTCGGCAGACTTTATCACCGCCATCTATAATCCCAAAAGTGAAGGCCGCTACTGGCAGCTCTACCGCCTGATCGAAATTTTCCTACAGGAACGCGATCCGCAGACACCGGTCGGCTTTGTCCGCCAGGCAGGACGCGAAGAACAGGAAGTGACGATCACTACACTGGCAGACTTCGACCCGGAACAGGTGGATATGTTCACTGTCATCCTTATCGGCAACTCACAGACCTATCAGTTCGAAAATAAAATGATTACCCCGCGCGGTTATTACGGCGAGATCAAAATGGCCGCTAAGGAAATCGGAATCGGCCAGGACATCATGATCCGTAGTTTCCGCACCATCGAGAAAGAACTGAAAAACCAGGATATTCCGTTAGACAAGAAATGGGCCTTGCTGCATGCCATCCATACAACAGCCGATTTCGATATGGAAAATGTACTGCGGGTAGACGACAATGCCGTTTCTACGCTCTACGAAAAACTAAGCAGTGGCGCAGTCCGTACCATCATCACCGATGTCACCATGGCAGCATCCGGTATCCGCAAAGGAGCTTTGCAACGCATGGGACTCGAAGTGAAATGTTACCTGCAAGACGAGAAAACCGTTGCCCTCGCTACCGAAAAAGGGATCACCCGCACACAAGCCGGCATACGGATCGCCGTCAGCGAGCATCCGGATGCTCTGTTCGTATTTGGTAATGCCCCGACGGCACTGATGGAACTATGCGACCTGATCCGCAAGGGAAAAGCGACCCCTGCCGGAATCATTGCCGCCCCCGTCGGCTTCGTGCACGTACAAGAATCGAAACATATGGTCAAACCGTTCACTTCCATCCCCAAACTCATCGTTGAAGGACGGAAAGGCGGAAGTAACCTTGCGGCTACACTGACCAACGCTATACTTTGTTACAACGACGCTATTAATTTAAAACCAGGAAGAGACGTATGAGAACACAATTCACCGTCATCGGCATTCCCGATGACCCCAACTACATCAGCAACAACAAGACAATAGTAGATATAATCAACAGCAACACATACTTTTCAGGAGGCAAGCGCCATCATGAGATCGTCATGCCTTTCCTGCCGCCGGATGCTGTATGGATCGATATAAAAGTACCGCTCGACAACGTTTTCGACGAATATGAATACCATCAGAAGATCGTTGTATTCGCTTCGGGCGACCCTTTGTTCTACGGATTCGCTTCAACAATACTTAAACGGATGCCGGAAGCGGAAATAACGCTCCTGCCCTCATTCAATTCATTACAGATGCTTTCGCACGAACTGAAAGTATCGTATGAAGACATGACCATGGTATCCCTCACCGGACGTCCGTGGCATGAACTCGACCGCGCACTGATAGAAAACCGGGGGAAAATCGGAGTATTGACCGACCATGTGCGTACCCCGGCCTCCATTGCTATGCGCCTGCTGAAATACGGTTTCACACAATATAAGATGTATATAGGAGAACATCTAGGCAACCCGGAAAAGCAGCGCATCTCACGCTCGCTTGCCCTGTCGGAAGTGGAAGAATATCCCATCGACAGTCCGAATTGTGTGATACTGCAACGGATGTATAACGATATCACCTACCGTCCGCTGGGCATCCCCGACAAGCTGTTCGAACTGCTCGACGGCAGGGAACGCATGATTACGAAAGCGCCTGTCCGGATACTGGATATGAGCATGCTGATGCTCCCGATGTGCAACCACTTCTGGGATATCGGTTTCTGTACGGGATCGGTTTCTATCGAAGCGAAAAGGCAATACCCCCATCTTCACATCCACGCATTCGAGATCCGCAAGGAATGCTGGAAACTGATGGAAGAAAACAGTTCGAAACTGGGAGCACCGGGTATCGACGTACATATATGTGACTTCATGGAGGAAGACGTTTCCGACCTGCCCGCACCCGATGCCGTATTTATCGGCGGGCATGGAGGCAAGCTGAAAGAGATCGTAGGCAAAGTAGCTCGTTACCTCGCTCCCGACGGCCTGCTGGTATTCAACTCCGTATCCGAAGAGAGTGAAAAGTTATTTATAGAATCGGTTCACGAAGCCGGATTGAAATTAGACGAACCTTTGCATGTAAGTGTCGGCGATTATAACCCGATCACCATACTGAAAGCATTTAAAGAAGCAAAATAGAAGAACGATGAATAAACGATCAGTAGCAATCGTCGTGGTATCGGTCAGCAGTCTGCCGCTGGCACGGCAAATAAAGAAACAATATCCTGATGCTGTGATCTACAGTAAGGAATCGCAGGAAGAGACGGTAGTAATGGAGTCGATCGACACCATTGTCGGAGACCTGTTCCTCAAATCGGACGCGATTATCTTTATCGGGGCAATGGGTATCTGCGTACGCTGCATCGCTCCTTATATAATGGACAAGCATACCGACCCGGCGGTTGTCTGCATCGACAGTACCGGTAAATATATCATCCCGGTCCTCTCCGGCCATATCGGAGGGGCAAACGAGTTAAGCGTCGAACTGGCACAGGTACTCGGAGGTAACGCCATTGTCACCACCCAAAGCGATAATACCGGATTGTGGGCGCTCGATACACTGGGAGAAAAATTCGGCTGGTCTGTCGTAGCTGACGACCTGACGGACAATGAAAATGCGATGAATGCCTGCATTGCCGCCTTCGTCAATAAAAAACCGACAGCCCTTATATTAAATGTACGCGAGAAGGGTACGGAATACCTCGAACACACCTGTCCGGATCATGTCCGTATATTCAATAAATTCTCTGACATTCCCCTCGACCAGTTCGAGTTGGTGATCACCGTCGGGCCGTTTATCTACGAAGCGGATATCAAGATGGTCTCCTATTTCCCGAAAGTGCTGCACCTGGGTATCGGCTGCCGGAAAGACCTCAAAGGCGATCCTGTCGAGATGCACCAGCATATCATCGCCACTCTGATCGACAACAACCTCTGTCCCGAATCCATTGCCGACATATCCTCCATTGACCTGAAAAAGGACGAAGCACTCCTGGCCCTGCTGGCCTACGGCATTATGGACTGTCCGTTCAAGACCTACCCGGCAGACGTTCTGAACAAACTTGCCGTCCCCAACCCTTCCGCCAAGGTAAAGGAAGTCACCCAGTCATCGAGCGTGGCGGAAGCCGCGGCGATACAAAGTGCCGGAGGCGGATTCCTGCTGCTGGAGAAACAAAAGGGGCAGCTGGGAGAAAGCAACGATTATACATTTGCCGTGGCAATGGATAAATCCGTACAGCGGCAAGGCCATATCGAAATAGTCGGTGCCGGTCCGGGCGATCCGGAGCTGATCTCGATACGTGGCAGGAGGATGCTCGAAAAGGCAGACCTGATCCTGTACGCCGGCAGCCTCGTCCCAAAAGAACTGACCTATTGTGCGAAACCGGGAGCCACCGTACGCAGTTCGGCAGATATGAACCTGGAAGAGCAGTTCATCCTGATGAAAGAGTTCTACGACAGGGGCAAGTTCGTTGTGCGCCTGCATACCGGCGACCCCTGCATCTACGGGGCGATACAGGAGCAGATGGCTTTCTTTGACCAGTTCCATATGAGTTATCATATCACCCCGGGGATATCCTCTTTTCAGGCTGCCGCTGCCGCTTTGCGCTCACAGTTCACCATCCCGGAAAAGGTACAGACCATCATTCTCACCCGTGGTGAAGGCCGTACGCCGATGCCCGAAAAAGAACAGCTGCACAAATTGGCCGCCAGCCAAAGCACGATGTGCATCTACCTCAGTGCAGGCATAGCGGACAAGGTGCAGGAAGAACTTCTTGAACATTACGCCCCTACCACACCGGTAGCCGCCTGCTATAAACTGACCTGGAAGGACGAACGCATCTACCGCGGAGAGTTGAAAGACCTGGCGAAGATCGTCAAAGAGAACCATCTGACGTTGACCACCTTGCTGGTGGTAGGCGACGCGATTGACAACCGCGAAGGCCTCTCACGCCTTTATGCCGACGAGTTCAAACACCTGTTTCGTAAATAACCTGTTTCAGAAAAGGCTATGATACTGATATTGGGAGGAACAACGGAGGGACGGGCCAGCGTCCGCATCGCAGACGAAGGAAGTGCGCCTTATTATTATTCGACCAAAGGCGCGCTCCAGGAAATAGAGTGTGCGCATGGCATCCGCCTGACCGGCGGCATGGATACGGCAGCGATGGAAACATGCTGCCGGGAGAAAAACATCCGGTTGCTGGTCGATGCCGCCCATCCCTTCGCCTCGGCCCTGCACCGCACGGTTGCAGAAGTATCCTCCTCCCTCGGGTTGCCGGTGATCCGTTACGAACGGCGTTATCCGCCCCGCGACCCCGATCTGGTCTGGTGCGATAATTACGATGACGCCATTCGTAAACTGGAAGAACACGGTATCCGGCACCTGCTTGCCCTCACCGGGGTAAACACCATCGCCCCGCTACGCCCCTGGTGGGAAAAGCACTCGGCGTGGTTCCGCATTCTTGAACGCGAAGAGTCGCTCATAACCGCCACCCGTCAGGGATTTCCTGCGGACTATCTGTGCTTCTATCAGGATGAAGACGATGCCGGAGCACTGATGGACCGGTTGCAACCAGATGCCGTTATCACCAAGGAAAGTGGCCGGTCTGGCTATTTCAACGAGAAAGTGGCGGCTGCCCGCAAACGCTCCATCCCTGTATTCGTTGTCAAACGGCCGGCATTGCCCGAAACATTCTACATTGTTTACGGAGAGGACGGATTGCGCAAACAGATCGAACGCCTGCTGCCGGAGTTCTTCCCCCTGCATCACGGCTATACGACCGGAGCCTGTGCCACGGCAGCGGCCAAAGCGGCCCTGACCGCCCTGTTAAGTAAAGAGGAACAAACAGCCGCATCCATCACCCTGCCTTCGGGCGAAATAATCACCTTGCCGGTTACCGCAACCGAATGGGACAGTGACAGTGCAACCTGTTCGGTCATCAAAGATGCCGGCGATGACCCGGATGTCACCAACGGTTCTATGATCGTTGCCAACGTGGCTTTTTCGACAGCCTCCAACGATGCACTTGTCCGTTTCGTCGCTGGTCCGGGAGTAGGCACAGTCACTCTGCCCGGATTAGGGCTGGAAGTCGGAGGTCCCGCCATCAACACGACCCCCCGCAAAATGATCACGGATGAATTGGCTGCTGTTTTACAAGCGTTCCGTCAGAACAACCCGGCAGCTAAAAACCTGCCGCCGAGTCCCGGACTAACAGTCACGATCTCCGTTCCCGGCGGAGAAGAACTCGCCACCAGGACATTCAACCCGAAGCTGGGCATCGTTGGCGGCATCTCCATCATCGGGACATCCGGCATCGTACGCCCTTTCTCCGCCGACGCCTTCATCGCCTCTATCCGCAAAGAAGCCGAAGTAGCCAAAGCCATCGGCTGCCGGACACTGGTCATCAATTCAGGAGCCAAAAGTGAACGGTATCTGAAAGCCCGTTACCCGGAATTACCGCCACAGGCTTTCGTACACTACGGAAACTTTATCGGCGAGACATTGAAAATAGCCTCGGCACTCTCCTTCGAGCAAGTTGTCATGGGGATCATGATCGGAAAAGCAGTCAAACTGGCGGAGGGATTTCTGGATACCCACAGCAAGAAAGTAGTCATGAACAAAGACTTCCTGAAGGAAACCGCCCGCGAAGCCGGCTGCCCCGAAGCAGCAGTCCGGCAGATCGAGACGATTACCCTCGCCCGCGAACTCTGGCAGTTATTCCCTTCCGGAGAACAATCATCCTTCTTTTCTCTCCTTTTAAAAAAATGCTATGCACATTGTATCCCGCTCCTTCCCGCGGATAAATTACAGATCGTATTGATTACGGAAGAAGGTCGGATTCGGGAATAAATAAGATTTACCGGATCAGAACAGGAAATAACACGGCTTACTCGAGCCTGATCTCCTTACTCTGTACATAGGAAACATCCAACTGCCCGCCGGCACTCCCGTTGCTTTCCTGCAAAGGACTCACTTTTGCACGGCTCAGCGACAGGGTTGCCTTACCGGGCAGTGATGAATTACTGAACGTGATATTGATGGAACGGCTGCCCTCGTCGCGGTTAAAAATGCTGTTCACTCCGCCATCATAACTGATAGTAACTTCCACCACTTCGTTCGGACCAACCGGATCACCTTCCCAGGTCAACGTAGTCGTACCTTTCACTTTGGCCGATGTAAACGATTCGGGAATAGCGATCGGTTTTACGTCTTTTATGGAAGCGACGTTGGTATAGACCTCATCTTTTGCACGGGTAAAGGTGAAAGTCATATCTTCCAGTCCTTTAAAAGAATACGTATAGAAATAAATACCCACATTGGCAAAGTTGGGGTCCTTGCCGTTGAACAGGATGGAAGCCGGGCCATTCAGTTTGATGTTAATCCCCGCACTATCCTGCTTATTGAAATTCGCCCCGACATTTGTCTTATTATTAGTCACATCGTAGGAAACACCGAGATTCTGATAGAAAGGGACATCCGGTTCAATATCGGAAGAATCATCACTGTCGCAGGAGGTGAGTGTCCATGCGAATAAAAGGGAGGCAAACAAGAAATACTTTTTCATGACGTTTAATATTTTGAATTACCTTTATATAACAAACGAAATGAAAAAAGTTTATCCCGTTAACATTCTCTGTCAGCTCTCAAGACACATCAGCAGTTCTTCAACAGAAGCGACCTGCCGCGGCGGATTACCCGAAAGATAAAGGGTGATCGGAGATTCCACCGTCTCTCCCGCATCAATCCGGCTTTCCGATTCTATTTCGCAGCCGGCATGAATCCCGTTCCGCAGAAGCGCCTTACGCACCATCGCATATTTCTGGCCACTGCCGGTAAGATGGATTTCCCTGTCATAACGGTTGTCGATGCGGAACAGGCCGGTTTCCATATCGAAGACAATCCCTTTGCGGGCAAAGAAACCGCTCAGGTAACCGCTTAAAGCGAGGTCCTCGGGCGTACCGGTACTGATCCCTTTCACCTTGTCCATCAACCATATCTTATCGGCGATCTGAAGAGCCAGTTCAAGGTCGTGAGTAGAGAGGAAGATCGTTTTATTGGTCGTACGGGTAAGATGATGCAAAAGCTGCATGATCTCCACCTTGCTGGGGAAATCGAGAAAGGCGGTCGGCTCATCCAGGAAGATTACAGGCGTTTCCTGTGCCAGCGCTTTGGCGATCATGACCTTTTGCCGCTCACCGTCGGAAAGGGTGTGTACCATGCGCGAGGCGAGGTTCTCGATCCGGACCATGGCGATCGCCTCTTCTACGATCTGCTTGTCTTCTTTACCCAGGCGGCCCCAAAAACCGGTGTACGGACTGCGTCCCATGCCGATCAGTTCACGGACAGACATGTTGCGGATGTCACACTTATCTGTCAGCACCACTCCCACTATAGTGCTAAGCTCCTTATCACTATAGTCCTGTATATCGCGGGACAGTAGTGCTATTTCACCCGACAGGCGAGGCTGGAAAGCGGATAATGTACGTAATAAAGTAGACTTTCCGACACCGTTGGCACCCAGCAGGCAGGTTAATTCGCCACTATAGATCGTTGTCGTTATATGGCTTGCTACCAGCTTAGTATCACTTTTAGAATGATAACCGATAGAGAGATCGTTTATCTGAATAGTTGCCTCTTTCATGCTCATTCGTTTAGTTCGTTTTTACGCCGGCGGAATAAAACGGAAGCGACGACCGGAGCACCGACCAATGCGGTTACCGAGTTGACCGGCAAAGCTCCCTCGAATCCCGGCATACGTGCAATCAGGTTACAGGCCAATGCCAGGGCTGCACCGACAAACAGTACACCGGGCATCAGTATGCGATGGTCGGATGTCTGGAAAATGGCACGGCAAAGATGAGGAACAGCCAGTCCCAGGAAGACGATCGGACCACAGTAAGCGGTCACGATGGCTGTCAATACACCGGCAGAGGTGATAACGAGCAGGCGTGCCCGTTTGATATTCAGTCCCAGATTACGAGCATACCCATCGCCGAGAAGCATCAGATTCAATGTCTTTATCAATAGGAACGAAAGAGGGATCAGGATAGCCATAATCGCTACGAAAAGCATCATCTGATTACCGGAGACACGCGAGAAACTTCCCAGCCCCCAGATCACATAAGCACGGATATCTTCTTCCACACTAAAAAACTTCAGGACTCCGATTACCGCATTCGCCACATAGCCGATCATCACACCGATAATCAATAGCGTCACATTCCCTTTTACCTTCTGCGAAACATAAACGATCAGTGCCATGACAGACAAGGAACCGACTATGGCCGCAATGGATAAGGCAATCTCCCCCATAAAGCCCAGCTTACTCAACGCCACGCCTCCCAGACTTCCGCTCAGTAAAACAACGAAGGCAACTCCCATACTTGCACCGGAACTGATACCCAATACAGAGGGGCCGGCCAACGGATTGCGGAATACGGTTTGCATCTGAAGCCCGCTGATCGCTAATCCGGCTCCGGCGACTAATGCCGTTAAGGCTTGCGGAAAGCGTGATTTCCAGATAATATTCTGCCAGGTGACCGGTTCGTCGCCATTGCCGCAGATGATATTCCAAACCGAATGGAAGGGTATAGAAACAGAGCCCAACACCAGATTCAGAAACAACAACACGACGATCGAGACAAAGATCACAAACATCAGGAAAGTGTTAGAATACTTCATCGTACCCATTTATTTAAGTAAATCATAATAGACAGGCGTATGATCCGGCAGTAGATTCGGATGGAAGATATGCAATAAATCGCCCAGCACCACTTCCGGCTCGGTCGGCATGCTTTCGTAAAAAGGTTTTTCCCTCATGTTGCAATAGATCACTCCTTTTTCCTTGAAGGCACGGAAGTCTGCATAACGGGGATCCTGATCTTTCAGTGATTTATAAGTATATATTCCCGGATAGCTGTTTACGATACGCCAGTAGTCGGCTTCGTCGGCCTGGTTATAGACGGTCTCGAAGTCGAGCGTCACACCGCCGGAGCGATCGTCGTCTTTCAAAAAGTAATCAGCGCCGGCATCTTTGAAAAGTTGTGCAAGGAAGCTCTTTCCTCCTACTGCATACCAGTTACCACCATGTATTTCGCCACTGAACACGACAGGACGTTTCTGCACTTTACCTTCGGCTGTCAGCTCTTTCAGCTCGTTGTAGCGGTTCTCTATAGCCGAGAATTTTTCATTGGCTTCCTGCTCTATCCCGAGTAACAAACCGACGAACTTGATCCATTCAGCCTGCCCCAGCGGTGTCATTTCTTTATATCCCAGATGAGGAATCAGAGGGATACCGATATCTTTCATTGTTTCATAGCCGCCACGCTTAAAAGGTGAGATCAGAATCAGGTCGGGATTGATACTCATGATCACCTCATTATCGAAGTTGCCTTCGATCCCGATCTTTGCCGTCTTTCCTTCCTTCAGCTGATTATTGATAGTCTTATTAAACAGATGACGCGTACTCGTAATGCCGACAACCTTATCCTCCGCTCCCAACTTAATGAAATTGGATAATTGCAGGGAAGTCATACAGATAGCACTACGTACAGGTGTTTCGATAACCGTATAATCCGCATGAATCCCTTCCGGCTTCGTCCCCCGGGGAACCAAAGCATACAGGAAATGCGTACTTTCTTCATTCTGCGGATCATGTATATCCACCAGCATATAATCATCTTTATAGGTCAGTTGAAAACCTTCGGCATGCTTTGGTGTCACCTGAACCCGGCTATCCGTCATAGTCGTTTGTTGTGAAGAAACATTCTTTTTCTCCTGTTGATTTCCTTTCGATGCACACGACGTAACCAATAGTGCAACCAGGCAACAACCTGCTAAATACTTGTTCATATTCATATTATTTTTATCCGACACAAACCGTCCGAACCCACGAGGACAATCGCTATGTGAAAAATGGCAGGTCTTCTGACTTACTTCCATCCCGAAAGCCTTCCCGGCGAGGCTGTCTCTCCGCCAGTGGCAAAAGGTGTTATCGGGATGTTACTGAAGTTTTACAGCAGCGTGGACTGTCCGGGATTTCCACCCGGTTCCCTTTTAATCTGTCTCCATGAACAGGAGTTTTACAGAACCTATTTCGATCGCAAAAGTAATAAGAAGTTTGCAACTTTGCACTATTTTCAGCACATTTGCACCCCAAATAAAAACAAGAATAAAATGACTTACCCGATCAGTTTCGTATCATTAGGTCCCGGCGAACCGGAACTTATCACAGTGAAAGGTCTCCGACAACTTCAGAAAGCAGATATTATCTACTGCCCCGCCACCCGTAACAGGCAAGGTGAAATCCTCTCACGTGCCGCCGATATCGTACGTGCACTGGAAATAAACGAAACTGCCATCCGCTGCTTTATGCTTCCCATGAGCAAAGACCGCACGGAAGCCTGGAAAGCCTACGACGCCCTCTACAACGAAGCCGCCGCAAACTATGCGGAAGGCAGACAGATCGTTATCGTAGCCGAAGGCGATGCCGGCTTCTATTCTTCCATCCAGTATATATATGACAAGTTTATAGAGACGGGAATCGACGTTCAGCGTATTGCCGGAATCCCCGCCTTCATCGCTGCCGGAGCATTGGCCGGCTTGCACATTGTCAAACAGGAAGAACAGATCATTGTTATCCCCGGCACTCCTTCCGCAGAAGAATTGTCAGAAAAGATAAATGCCGGATACGTGATCGTCATTATGAAACTGTCGCAATGTGTGGAAGCCGTACATGCATGTATTCGCAAGCATCCGCAGACACAATTCCATTATTTTGAAAATGTAGGGACGGATAAAGAATACTACACCTCCGACCGGCAAATCATCGCAGAGAAATCTTTCCCCTATTTCTCACTGATGATCATACAATAAAAAAATTACTATCCCAATTATTGTATCGCAAAAACTATACGGATTCTATGATACCGTTCAGACGGTTCATATGGTAGCGGAGCGACTGGACAGATTCCCAGTTCTGATGCCCCGACTTGCACAACTCACGTGCACTCACTAATACTCCTGAAATGTGACTGCTGATCTCTTCAATCTTTTTATTCGTTTCATTATAAAGAGTTTCAGTCTCTTCCGGTGAATAGATAGAAGCAGATTGTGCCAACGATTCAAGTAACTTCATCTGATAGACTCCGGCCCTGGGGATCAAGTTGCTGATGGCATAATGATGAAGATCCTGGATTTCCTTCTGCTTGGTGGTATCCCAACCGACATTATTCATACTCTCCGAAGAACCCATCTTCGAAAACATTCGAATACCCAAACAATCTGCAATTGTTTTAACCCATGATCCTGTCTCTGTTTCTCTTGAAACGACGCCTGTCAAACTAAATCTCATTGTTGCCATAATCAAATCTCCTTAATTACATAAACCGAAGTTTTTAAAATTGTTATTTACTTTCTTTTTATCACTATAAACTTGCTGTTAGTTTCATTTTATTATTGTGATGTCACAAAATTAGGCAAATTATCATACACCACAACCCTATATCTATATTTTAAAGTTCTTTAATACAAGAACTGTCGAAATGCACTGTTTTTGTCAACTGAAGATTACAAATATGTTGAAAAACGCGCACTTCACTTAACAAAGAATCATTGCCGGCCTCCTTTTGGTAACTTTTATCAATATAACACTAATTTTACACAGTTATCAGGTATTACAACCTTTCATTCTATCATTTTGTTATTTAATTAAAAATAATATACTTTTGTTGCCTCTTTAAACTTACATAAGCACATGAAATCGGATATAGAAATTGCAAGAGAAGTCTCCCTTCGCAAAATAAAGGAAGTTGCCACGGGTTTGGGTATTCCGCGCGAAGAAGTACAAAACTATGGTCGGTATATCGCCAAAGTGCCCCTTCACCTGATCGATGAAGAGAAAATCAAAGAACATAACCTGATCCTGGTAACGGCCATCACGCCTACCAAAGCAGGTATCGGTAAAACAACCGTATCTATCGGTCTGGCCCTGGGCCTGAACAAGATAGGTAAAAAAGCAGTCGCCGCCCTGCGTGAACCCTCGCTGGGTCCGTGTTTCGGTATGAAGGGCGGAGCAGCCGGAGGCGGATACGCACAGGTACTGCCGATGGAAAACATCAACTTGCATTTCACCGGTGATTTCCACGCGGTTACATCTGCCCACAACATGATCACGGCGTTGCTGGATAATTATATCTATCAGACACGCAATACTTGCGAAGGGCTGAAAGAGATCAAATGGAAACGTGTGCTCGACGTAAACGACCGTAGCCTGCGCAATATCGTATCCGGCCTGGGAGGCTCGGCAAACGGTGTTCCGACAGAAACAGGATTCGACATCACGCCGGCTTCCGAAATGATGGCTATCCTTTGTCTGGCAACCGATCTGGAAGACTTGAAACGCCGCATCGGTAATATCCTGCTGGGATATACAAACGACGACCAGCCGTTCACAGTCAACGACCTGGGTGTTGCCGGAGCGATCACCGTACTACTGAAAGATGCCCTTCTGCCTAACCTGGTGCAGACAACAGAAAATACCCCTGCTTTTGTGCATGGCGGCCCGTTCGCCAACATCGCCCACGGCTGTAACTCGATCATTGCGACAAAGATGGCGCTTACCTACGGCGATTATGTGATCACGGAGGCTGGTTTCGGTGCCGACCTGGGTGCTGAAAAGTTCTTCGACATCAAATGCCGCAAAGCCGGCCTGAAACCGAAACTGACGGTTATCGTTGCTACCGCACAGAGCTTGAAGCTGCATGGCGGCGTTCCCGAATCACAGATCAAGGAACAGAACATCGAAGGTCTGCGCAACGGCTTTGCCAACCTCGACAAGCATGTGGCCAATATGAAACGTTTCGGTCAGGAAGTGATCGTTACCTTCAACCGGTATGCTACCGATACGGACGAAGAAATCGCCCTGGTTGCCGAACATTGCAAAGAGCTGGGTGTAGGCTTCGCCATGAACAGCGTATTTGCCGAAGGCGGTGAAGGTGGCGTGGAACTGGCCAAGCTGGTAGTAGATACGATCGAAAACAAGCCGTCGGGCGAGTTGAAGCTGATCTACGAAGATACAGACAATGTACGCGACAAGATCAAAAAGGTATCCGAAGAAATCTACGGTGCCGCCTCGGTCACTTATACGACATTGGCGGACAAAAAGATCAAACAGATCGAAAGCCTGGGCATCTCCCACTACCCGATCTGTATTGCCAAGACACAATATTCATTCTCTTCCGACCCGAAGGCTTACGGCGTTGCCAAAGACTTCGAACTGAAAGTGCGCGATATCATCATCAACAACGGCGCCGAAATGATCGTTGTCATCATGGGTGAGATCATGCGTATGCCGGGACTCCCGAAAGACCCGCAGGCAAAACGGATCGACATCGTGAACGGGCTGATCGAAGGGTTGAGTTAATTAAAAATTAAGAGCTATTTGTTTATAGTGACAGGAGTTACTAATTCCATCACTATAAACAAATATTCATATCTGATCAATTATGATTCAACGCGTCGATCATTTATTCCTGTTGAAAAATTTATTAAAGAATACTATCTGATAGTCAATGGAATTGCGCCAATAGTCGCCATTATGCGCACCCGGGCGGACAATGAAGTCGTGGTCGATCTTGTATTTCAGCAGCTTTTCATGGAAATTGTTATTTACTTCAAAGAAGAAATCACTGTAACCACAATCAAAGATCAAAGCTAATTCGTCGTTCTTTAGATGCTCGACCAGGTTGATGACCGTATGTTTCTCCCATACTTCTTGATTTTCACTTTCTTTGCCCAGCCATTCACTCATATTCCAGTTATTGGGGAAAGGACGGATATCGACACCGCCGCTTGTGCTTCCGGCTGCACCGAAAATATCCTTATGACGGAACGAGAGCCACATGGCACCGTGGCCTCCCATGCTCAGACCGGTGATGGCGCGTGCCGTGCGGTCTTTTATTGTCGGATAGTTGGCGTCGATATAGTTGACCAGCTCCTTAGCGACAAAAGTCTCATAGCGGTAAGAAGGATTGACCGGACTGTCCCAATACCAACTGTTCTTGCCATCCGGACACACAAATATGATTCCATACCGGTCAGCGATCTCGGGTAAGTTTGGTTTCAGACCGATCCAGGTTTTGGCATTTCCTCCATGCCCGTGCAGTAAATAAATGACAGGAGCCGTTATCTTTCCGCTTCCGGGCAAGACGATAACGGTCTGAATCTCTTTATTCATCGCATCACTGCGTACATTGATCGTATCAACAACTGCCGCCTGAACAGACAAGGCGAAAAAAGCGACTAGAGACAAAAAAAATATCTTTGCTTTCATAATCTTGTATAGAATTTATTAGTTGAAAGCAAAGATATTTATTTTTTGGTTAGAAGACTTCTTTCCAGTGCTTCAGATTTGTATCGATCGTATCCATTACTTCTTTTGAGCGGCCTTCCATCAGCAGTTTATACATGGTCTGCGCAAATCCGAGCATCTGGGTGAACTCGATCTTCGGAGGCATCGCCAGGGCATTCGGATCGGTCATGATATTGACCAGGACGGGACCGTCGGAGGCAAAGGCTTTTGTCAGCGTCGGCAGCACATCATCCGGATTGCTGACATTGTATCCCGCCATTCCCATCGAGAGGGCAACGCGGGCAAAGTCGGGATTGAGCATCGTTGTCTGCCAGTCCGGCAGTCCGGCGACTTCCATTTCCAGTTTGACCATTCCCAGTGAACGGTTGTTGAAGACGATCAGCTTGACCGGCAGTTTATATTGCACGATCGTCGCCAGGTCGCCCAGCATCATCGAAAGGCCGCCATCGCCACAGAGGGCAACCGCCTGACGGCCGGGATAAGCCAGTGCCGCCCCTATGGCCTGCGGCATGGCATTCGCCATCGAACCGTGGTTGAACGATCCCAGCATCTTCCGTTTTCCGGTTGCTTGCAGGTAACGGGCGCCCCATACGCAGGTCATGCCCGTATCGACCGTAAAGACGGCATCTTTTGAGGCCAGTTCGTCGATCAGGGAAATGACATATTCCGGATGGATCTTTTCATCTTTGCCTTTTACTTCAGCGGCCGAGCGTAGGTTTCGCTTCACCTTGTCGTAATGGGCCAGTTGTTCACGCAGGAAGCTGTCATTCGTTTTCTGACGGACCAAAGGGAGCAGTTCCTGTAAGGTATCTTTCACATCGCCGCAGAGTCCCATCTTTATTTTGGCACGACGCCCCAGACGGTTTGCTTTGATATCGACCTGCACGATTGTATTGTTTTGCGGCATAAAGGCTTCGTAAGGGAAATCCGTACCCAACAACAATAAGACTTCCGCTTCGTGCATGCTGTAATAGCCGGAGGGCATTCCCAGCAGGCCGGTCATACCCACTTCGTTCGGGTTATCGTACTGGATTTCCATTTTACTTTTGAAAGAATATGCCACCGGGGCATTCAGGCGTAGGGATAATTCGACCAGTTCCTTATGGGCGTCTTTCGCTCCTATTCCACAGAAAATGGTTACTTTTTCCGCTTTGTTCAGCAGGTCGGCCAATGCGTCGATCTCTTCTGCCGAGGGGCAGACGCGCTGTTTGGTAGGGAAAGGCTGCTGGGATGATTCGCCCGACGTTGCAGTCTTCGAAGTCAGGTCGCCGGGCAGACCGATCACTCCTACTCCGCGAAAAGAAAGGGCGGCCTGTATAGCTCCCTGCAACATGCGGGGGAACTGTTCGGGCGTTGTTGCGACCTGGTTGTAATAACTGCAATCTTCAAATAATTTGATTGTATTGGTTTCTTGAAAATATTCCGTTCCGAACTCGTGGGTCGGCAATGTGGATGCGATGGCCAGCACCGGAGCTCCCGAACGTTGGGCGTCATATAACCCGTTGATCAGGTGGACATGCCCAGGGCCGCTGCTTCCCGCACAGCAGGCCAGTTCGCCGTTCAATTGCGCTTCGGCGGCGGCGGCAAAAGCGCCTGTTTCTTCGTGGCGGACGTGGATCCATTTGATCTTTCCGCTTTTACGCACTGCTTCGTTTACCTCATTCAAGCTGTCTCCCGTGACAGCATAGATACGTTTTACGCCTGCCTTTTCAAGCGTGTCGACTAATTGTTCCGCTACATTCTTTGCCATAATTATATGTACTTTTTCTTTTATGTTTTGTTTATAAAAGAACTATGGTAGAATGCAAAATGTTTTGAAAACAGGGCATAATAAACATCGACAGATTTTATAAGTGTATCCCAGTCCTTTTTGATATAAAATCGTTACCTTTGCGGCGATTGTTTAGGGAAATAGTTATGGGAACTTCAAAAGAAATGACCTCCGGCGCTGCATTACCGTTGATCTTCAACTTTGCGATGCCGGTACTTTTAGCCAATTTACTCCAACAGACCTACTCTTTGATCGATGCGGCTATTGTTGGCAAGTTTTTAGGGATCGATGCTTTCTCGGCTGTCGGTGCCAGTACTTCCGTCATTTTTCTTATCATCGGGTTTTGCAACGGGTGTTGTGCGGGATTCGGCATACCGGTAGCGCAGAAGTTCGGAGCCAGGGATTACAGCACGATGAGGCGGTATGTTTCTATCAGCCTGCAACTGGCGGCTGTCATGTCGGTTATTATTGCGGTCGTTACAAGTCTCTATTGCCGGGATATTTTAAGGATCATGCAGACGCCGGAGAATATATTCAGGGATGCTTATTTCTATTTGCTGGTTACTTTTATCGGCGTTCCGTGTACATTTTTCTATAATCTGCTTTCCAGCGTCATCCGTGCACTGGGCGATAGCAAGACTCCATTCTGGTTCCTGCTTTTTTCAACGATACTCAATGTGATTCTCGACTTGGTTTGCATCCTGGTATTTAAATGGGGAGTTGCCGGGGCAGCCATTGCAACGCTTCTTTCACAAGGTATATCGGCCGTTCTCTGCTACATTTATATGTATCGCCGCTTTGAAATATTAAGGAGCACGCGGGAAGAACGGAAGTTTCGGTCCAACCTGGCAGGGAATCTGATGTGGATTGGTGTGCCGATGGGACTTCAGTTTTCCATCACGGCAATCGGCAGCATTATGTTGCAGAGTGCTAATAACGCACTGGGATCGGCCTGCATTGCTGCGTTTGCTTCGGCTGTGCGCATCAAATCGTTCTTTATCTGCCCGTTCGAAAGCCTGGGGATTGCCATGGCCACTTATACCGGACAGAATTACGGAGCCGGAAAGCCGGAACGTATCTGGCTGGGTATTAAGGCAAGCGGATTGATGATGATTGTCTATGCCGCATTTTCTTTCCTTATACTGATGCTGGCATCACGCGAACTGACGCTGATCTTTGTCGATCCTTCCGAGACGGAAATCATAAATGATGCCGTTCAGTTCCTGCATATCTCCTGCTCATTCTTTCCGATTCTGGGGATTCTGTGTATCCTGCGTTATACAATCCAGGGAGCCGGATTTACGAATCTGGCCATGCTGTCTGGCGTATCCGAGATGATTGCCCGTACGCTGGTCAGTATTTATGCGGTACCTGCTTTTGGATTTATGGCCGTTTGCTTCGGCGATGCGACTGCCTGGATGGCTGCGGATTTATTTCTGATTCCAGCCTTCATCTATGTATATAAGAAAATAAAAAAGGTAAAAAGATAAAACTCGCAGTACGGACTGCGGAGAGAGCGGGATTCGAACCCGCGAAACCCTTTAGGGGTTTACACGCTTTCCAGGCGTGCCTCTTCAACCACTCGAGCATCTCTCCTTTTGTGAAGAACGGAGAACATATAGCCCTCCATATATAATAAAAAAGCAGCTTTTATGCTGCTTCTGCGGAGAGACAGGGTAATGAACCTATTCATCTAACCGCCTATAAATCAGTTTTTTATTTTCCAATATTTCAAATAGGTAACGAAACAGTAACGATTCTCTATCGCTTTTCTGTCCAGCTTTGTCCGCTGTTTGTCTGCCTATCTCACGGGTTCAAAGATACAACACTTTTTTGAATTACGCAAATACCTGAATATAAATGTTTCAGCTTAGGTGTAAGGTGCAAGCTATATATAGATATATACTTGCACCTTACACTAAACTTTTTCCCAAGCAATAGTTTTACCTGATACGTTTACATAACAACACATATAGAGTACATTGCTAAAAAAATAGAAATACAGCGTAAGAACTTGTTAATAACTACAAATAACTCTATCTTTGCAATTCATCAGATGATATGATGATAAGACTATAATGTAATATGGGAACAAGTACAATTATTCAAAAAAAGTCACTGGCGGAAGAAGTTGCAGAACAGCTAAAAGGACAAATTGTAAAAGGGAAACTTAAAAAAGGTGAGAAACTTCCAATTGAAACCGAATTAATGAAAATTTTCGGAGTGGGGCGTTCTACAATTCGGGAAGCTGTAAAAATGTTGGAAAACATGGGGTATTTAAAAGTACAACAAGGGCGAGGAACTTTCATTGAAATTCCAACACCTGCAAAAGAGCCGTTGGAACAACGACTCAAGCGTGCAGATATAAGAGAGTTAAACGATGTTAGAAAAATTTTGGAATCTGCCATAGCAGAAAGAGCAGCACTTCATCATACAGAACAAGATGTAAAAAAAATAAAAAAACATCTTGCAGCCCGTAAAGATGCTGCCGAAGCTGGGCTATTGAATGAATGTATCGAAGCTGATATAAAATTCCATATCTCAATTGCAAAAGCAACACATAACGAAATCCTGTTTGAATTATATAGTTCAGTCGCAATACGATTACAAAAAGGTTATAAGCACATATACGATGATACAAGTTGTTTCTTGCAATCCCAATTACTTCATGAGAATTTAGTTGAAAGTATAATCGCCAACGACAAGCAAGTAGCGGCTAATTTAGGTTCTCTCTTTTGGAATGACCTCCATATTTGAAAGCCTAAAGACATAAAGATGTTAGCTTTCTCAATTTTGTTTTGAATTAGAGCTTAGTACAGAGGGCTATTAGAACTCTTTTAATATGAAAATAGCAATTTTCGGGTCGTTTACCCAATACCTATACTGTAATTTTGCAGCGTCAATTAAAAACAGATGAATATGAGAGCAAAAACATTATTAACAGCTATCTTAATAGTTAGTAGTATAAACGTATTTTCGCAAAACAGAATGGAAACAAAAAAAAATGTAACGCCGCAAATGGTCGTTGAGAACGTCCATAAAGCAGCAAAACTCCTTAAAACACAGGGAGAAACCGGATTAAAAATAGTAAGTGACCCTACGTCTGAATTTAATACAGGAGATGACTACATCTTCATCATTGATGTTGAGAAAAGCCTCGTAGTTTCAAACCCCCGTTTTCCTGAACGAACAGGGGGAAACATCCGGGAACATTTAGACTGGAACAAAGAGCATTATGGTGTCCGTCTTTGTGAAGTGGCTATGCAGGGCGGTGGATGGATAGAATTTGTATGGCCTAAACCCGGTACAACAGAGGGAGTACGCAAAATTTCATACATATACCCTATTCCCGGACTTCGTTATACCGTATGTGCCGGAATATATAACGAATCAATGGCTATTGATGAATTAAATAAAATGTCAAATAACATAGATGTAAAATCATCGAAAGTAGCTGTATTGTTTGAGGTAAAACCCAAAACAGAATGCAAAGACGAATACCTGCGCTTAGGTGCGGCATTGAAAACTGAATTGGTAAAAATACCGGGCTTCATAAGCGTAGAGCGTTTCGCAAGCCTGAATGAAGAAGGTAAACTGTTAAGCCTTTCGGTATGGGAAAACGAAACTGCCGCCACCAACTGGCGTAATCAGCTTAATCATCGTGACAGCCAAAAGAAAGGACACAATTCCCTTTTTGAAAAATATAAAATATCGGTAGCTGCTGTTATTCGTGAATACACACAAAACGACCGCAAACAAGCACCGGAAGATTCTAACAGTTTCTTGGAAATACAATAAATATGTCTGACTATTTTCAATATGGAGAAACTGAAATTGCCTACTTAAAACAGGTAGATAAACAGTTGGCTGAAATAATAGACAAGATTGGCATAGTGAAAAGGCAGGTTATCCCTGACCTTTTTACTGCGCTTATACACTCTATTGTAGGGCAACAAATATCAACAAAAGCCCATCAAACAATTTGGGAACGTATGAAACAAGGATTAGGAGAAATTAATCCTGTTGTTGTCAACAACTTGTCATTGGATGAATTGCAGAAATTTGGAATTACGTTTAAGAAAGCGTATTATATCAAATCATTGACACAAAAAATCATATCAAATCAATTTAACATAGACGCTCTATATACAATGTCCGATGAAGAAGTTTGTGCCAAACTATCAGAATTGGAAGGTATCGGCAAATGGACGGCTGAAATGATAATGCTTCATTCCATGCAAAGACCTGACATATTGAGTTATGGAGATTTAGCTATTATTAGAGGTCTTAGAATGATATATCATCATCGAACCATTGATAAAGTAAAATTTGAACGCTATAAAAAGCGTTACTCTCCTTACGCTTCTGTAGCCAGCCTGTATATTTGGGCTGTTGCAGGTGGAGCTATTGAAGATATGAAAGATTATGGGACTAAAATAAATACATCAAATGGAAAAAGAAGAAAAAATTAAAGCGATAATGAATCGTGACAGTAGCTATGACGGGAAATTTTATTATGGTGTAAAATCCACAGGTATTGTATGCAAACCGTCATGTAAAGCAAAAAATCCGCATGAAAAAAACATCGTACTATTCGATACATTCGAACAGGCAATAGACGCAGGTTTCAGACCATGCAAAATTTGTATGAAGCCCTTAAATGTTATTCAGATACAGCGTTACCATTCTCCATGTGGGGATTTGATACTCGGTTCATTTCAAGGCAAACTTTGCCTGTGTGATTGGGCTGTTGAAAAACATCGGGACGTAGTAGATATAAGGTTACGGAAAGTTTTGAAAGCCAGTTATGAAGAAAAAACATCGGATGTTATACAAGAAACCAGCCAACAGTTAGACGAATATTTTGATGGTAAACGCACGGCGTTTGATATTCCCCTACTCTTTGTTGGTACTGAATTTCAAAAAAAAGTATGGCACAGGTTGTTAGAAATACCTTATGGAAAGACTATTTCTTACGGAGAACTGGCTAAACAACTGGATATGCCTAAGGCTGTGCGTGCAGTAGCAAATGCCAATGGAGCAAATGCTATTTCTATAATTGCACCCTGTCATCGGGTTATTGGTAGTGACCATTCACTTACAGGCTATGGTGGTGGGCTTACTGCAAAAAAAATGTTGCTGGATTTAGAATTAAATCTGAATAAAACATTTAAGGAATAGCAATGAGTGAGCAACAAAAGTTAAATTACGAACGTATTGCTGCTGCCATCCGCTTTATCGAAGAAAACAGACAGGAGCAACCAAAGTTAGAAGCGGTGGCAGAGCATGTGAACATGAGTCCTTTTCATTTCCAACGCATCTTTCAGGAATGGGCAGGAATAACCCCTAAACATTTCTTGCAATACCTGAACGTAGAATATGCAAAATATATTCTACAAAAAACTCACGCTTCGCTTTTAGATACAGCTTACGAGGTAGGGTTGTCAGGAACAGGCAGACTGCACGATTTGTTTGTCAATATAGAGGGAATGACACCGGGTGAGTATAAGAATGGTGGTGAAAGTCTTTCTATCAATTACAGCTTTGCAGAAAGCCCGTTTGGTGAAATATTCGTAGCTTCAACCAGCAAGGGTGTTTGCTGTATGGAGTTTGCAGACAACCACGAAATAGCTTTTAATTCTTTATTGCAAAAATTCCCCAATGCAAAGTTTTCCCAAATAGTGGATAAAATACAGCAAAATGCCTTATTTATTTTCACCCAAGACTGGAGCAAGCTAAAAGAAATCAAATTACACTTAAAAGGCACTGATTTTCAATTAAAAGTTTGGGATGCTCTACTCAAAATCCCAATGGGCGGATTAACTACATACGGAGACATAGCAACTGAAATCAACAACCCAAAGGCTTGTCGAGCAGTAGGAACAGCGATTGGAGAAAATCCTGTGGCTTTCCTTATACCATGTCATCGTGTGATTCGTTCTTCCGGTGCATTAGGAAATTACCATTGGGGGGAAATTCGTAAAACAGCAATTATTGGCTGGGAAGCAGCTAAATGTGGAATTAAAGAAAATATTAAATAAAAACAGAAAGCATAATCAGCCCATTAAATTATAATCGAATAATAATTGTTCCTATTCAAATAGAAACAATTTTTTTTTAATAAGATGAAAGAATTTGCTAATAAAATATTGCTTAAAATAAACACAGAAATTGAAATATCCTGTGTAGATGGCGATGTATCTGCCGACAAGGCTTTGTATATGATTAATTTCATCAGACCTTTATTTGAAGAACTAAGAGAATTTATCCATCAATATACTTTTCAGGATGATAATGAAGAAATATTATTCTTTAAAGATATTAAGCCATTCATTTTAAGCAAGCTAATATATTTCAATGATATATACACTCTTGAATTAAGAAAACCCAATGGTAGTAAAGAAGTTATTAAAGAGTATTATAAGAAGAAACAAACAACTATAACAGAGTTTTGTAATGCCAATCTTGACTTCTATCAATATTATCGTTCTAAGGCAACTCACTTAGATAGATATTATTTCCTTAGAGGACATGAAAATTATAAACTATGCCATAACTGTGGTATGTTCGATAAAGACCCGTTATTTTCAACTTGTTACGACCATAGGGTAGCTAAAATGTTGGCTTATGATATGTTGGAAATTTATCTGCAACAACGATTACAAGATGTGGAAAGACAAGAAGTAATAGAAATCAGTCGGGCTTCATTACCTGATAATCCTTTTCGGTGGACTGGAACTAAAATAGCTGCTATCGAATTGGGGTATGCCATATATGCTGCCGGAGTTCTGAATGATGGGAACGCTGATATTAAAGAGATTATGACTTACATAGAAGCATCGTTCAAAATAGACTTAGGAGATTATTATAGGACTTATCTAACAATGCGAGAAAGGAAGAAAGATAAAACATCGTTCCTCACCAGTCTTATAAATAAGCTGTTGCGCAAAATGGATGAAGACGACAAACTATAATAAATTTCCTCGAAAAAACTACCAAGTTACTACCAACTTGGTAGTTTTTTTATGCCATGTTTTAAAGAGTGTTTCTACCCTTAAAATTCCCTATTTTCCCTGTTCTGACACCAATTTCCACAAAAAAATAAATCAACCAACTTGGTTGTATCTTGTAAGTTTTATCTTCTACAACTCCCGACCTTTGCAGCAAATCAATTAGTTAGCAAAATGGAGATAATAACATTCGAGTCAAAAGCCTATAAGGATTTAGACAACAAGATTACCGCTATCGCCGATTATATATTCAATCACAAAGAAGCGGAAAGTACCAATGAGGATGAAATTTGGGTGGATAGTTACGAGGTCTGCACATTTTTGAAAATCAGTGAAAAGACACTCCAACGTCTGCGAGTGGCTGGAACTATTGCCTACTCTAATATTCGGGGACGTTACTTCTACAAAATCAGCGAAGTAAAACGGATGCTGGAAGAACGCCTGATAAAAAGTAATAAGGAGAATATTAACGACCTGATAACCAACCACCAGCTATATGTTAAGGAAAGAAGAAATATTAGAAAGGACAAATAACGGGTTATCTGTGTTCAAGCACTACATATCCGGTAACTGGCGGATAGGTCGCAATTTCTTGAATCCGCTTTATGAGGATAACAAAGCGTCCTGTAACATCTATTTTGACCGCCGAAGCGGTATCTATAAGATGAAAGACTTCGGCAACGACAGTTATAGCGGTGATTGTTTCTTTTTCGTGGGGCAACTCAAAGGGCTGGACTGCAATAATTCAATGGATTTTGTGGAAATACTGGAAACCATAGACCGGGATTTGGGATTGGGACTGACAACAGGCAATCCGATACCTGTTACCTGTACTTCTTCCCATATAGTAGATGATATGCCGGAAGAAACACCTGAAAAGGAAAGCAAACCTTACCAGTTTAGGGAACAGAAATTTCCACTTGCCGAATTGATGTACTGGCAGCAGTATGGTATCACACCGGAAGTATTGGAACTCTACAAGGTATGTTCCTTACGGGATTTTCAGAGCGTAACGGCGGATGGGACACCGTTCACCTATACTTCATCCGTAACAGAACCAATGTACGGGTATAAAAGTAAGCGATATATAAAGTTGTACCGTCCGTTCTCAAAAACCCGTTTCCTGTATGGTGGTAACTTCGGGGAAAACTATTGTTTCGGATTGGAACAACTGCCCGCAAAGGGTGATACACTGTTTATCACGGGTGGTGAAAAAGATGTCATGTCATTGGCGGCACACGGTTTTCACGCTATCTGTTTCAACAGTGAAACGGTGACTATCCCGCCTACCCTGATTTATAAGCTGACATTCCGTTTTAAGCATATTATCCTATTATATGATACCGATAAGACGGGCAAGGAAAGCGCACGTAAACAGGAAAAGCAGTTGGAAGAATTGGGGGTAAAACGCCTACTCTTACCACTTCCCGGAACGAAAGAGGAAAAGGATATTTCCGATTATTTCAAGGCTGGGAATACCCGTGAAGATTTCCTGAAATTGTTTATCGAATTTTTAGATAACCTATATAGTGATACATTGATTATGCTTAAATCGTGCGAAATAGACTTCAATAATCCTCCGGCAAAAGCACAGGTGATAATTTCTGCTGGGGATGTCCCATTGGGGACACAAGGAAACCTGTTCGGTATTACAGGCGGCGAGGGAACAGGAAAGAGTAATTATATAGCTGCCATGTTAGCAGGCTGTATCTGCCAACCGGATAAGGAAGTAGATACGCTCGGCATACAGATAACCGCCAACAGTAAACACAAAGCGGTATTGCTCTATGATACGGAACAGTCCGAAGTACAACTGTTCAAAAATGTAAGTAACCTGCTGGCACGTGCCAAGCAACCGAACAAACCGGAAGAACTGAAAGCATTTTGTCTGACGGGTATGTCCCGCAAAGAACGGTTGCACGCTATTGTTCAAAGCATGGATAAGTTTTATTACCAATACGGGGGCATACAATTAGTAGTGATAGATGGTATCGCCGACCTTGTAAAAAGTGCTAATGATGAAGTAGAAAGTGTGGCGGTGATAGATGAACTGTACCGATTGGCAGGAATTTATAATACCTGTATTCTCTGCGTGCTGCATTTTGTACCCAATGGATTGAAGCTGCGGGGGCATTTAGGTTCGGAATTACAACGTAAGGCGGCAACTATCCTTTCCATCGAAAAGGATGAAGAACCCACACAATCTGTGGTAAAAGCTCTGAAAGTAAGGGATGGTAGCCCGTTGGACGTTCCTTTGATGCTGTTCGCATGGGATAAAGCAGCCGGAATGCACCTTTACAAAGGAGAAAAGCCACGTGAGGAAAAAGAGAAGCGCAAGGAAAAGGAACTGGTCGGGGTTGCCCGTGACGTGTTCGGCAGACAGGAACATATAACCTATATAGACCTGTGCGAACAGATACAGCAGATTTTGGATGTGAAAGAACGTACCGCAAAAAGCTATATCCGCTTTATGCGGGAACGGGACATCATCATCAAAGACCCGTCCAACCAAAGTTATTTTATGATTGGTTTAATTTAATCAGACAGCCTTATGTATATAGATAAAGATGATTTTACCGCATGGATGGAACGTATCATGGATAGGTTCGATATGCAGGACAAGAAGATAGACAAAGTTATAAAAGGTCGTAACTGTTTGGATGGGGAAGAACTGCTGGATAATCAGGACTTGTGCCTGCTGCTGAAAGTAGCACCCCGAACACTGACCCGTTACAGGAAAAAGGGAATACTCCCTTTCCTTATGCTGGACGGCAGGTGTTATTACCGTGCTACGGACGTACACAAGTTAATTCGGGAGAAAACCGATTGATTTTTTCTTTTCTAATGGCTTTTAATCCTGTTTTGTCGTGAGATAAGGCAGGATTTCTTTGTTTTGTATGCCGGACTTTTCAGGGATTTGGCTAACTTTGCAAAAGTTACATAAGAAAATAACGGCGATTGAACAGTAACCTGTGATTTCGTCTTTATATATAACATATTTATTCGCAGATGTCTTAACGTAGAAAACTGGCACTTTTCAAAGAATAGAGGCTTTTGCGCAATGCTTATGCTATGCTTTGTCATAGCGTGGGCTTGCGTGCTTCTATTCTTGGGTATGCCAGTACCTCTACGTTGAAGTTGCGTGAGTTCACGCTTCTTTTTTGATGTACTGGCGAACAGTTTATAAAAAGTAACTGTTAAATACTCAATTATGAAACATTTAAAAACTTGTATTGCCGTATCTCTCGATGGCTTCATTGCCACAAAGGATAATGAATTGGACTGGATGCCTGAAAATGTAAAGCAAGAGATTTCAGCAGCCTATGAACAGCCGGGTGTACTGCTCGCTGGAGTAAATACCTATTCTTATATTTTTGAACATTGGGGCGGATGGCCGTACAAAAGTAAAAAGACTTTTGTAGTGTCCCACTACGACACCAATGTGACGAAAAAGGAGAATGTAACCTTTCTTACCGATATACCCTTACGGGCAATCAATGAACTTAAATCAAGTTCGGAAACCGATATTCAGGTCATTGGCGGCGGTAAGTTTATAACCTCGTTGATTGAAGCGTCCCTGCTGGATGAAATAACCCTGTATATCGTTCCGGTCATGCTGGGGGACGGTATCAAGTTCATAGGAAAGACTTTCGGGTCAAAGTGGGAACTGACCGGACACCGGGTGATAGACAATCAGGTCGTTTGCCTGACCTACCAGTATAAAGGGGAATGATTTAAAAAAGCACCCGGTGTCCCTCCGGGTGCTTCAACCACAAAAATTTCAATTATAAATCTATCTATAATGAAACTTTCTGTGGCAAATATAACGATTTTCATTCTATTTCTTCGGTTTGCCTTTCTTTTCAGGGAACACGAAAGTAACATTAAACTGCCCGTCAAAGGCAAGTGAAGCGTCAAAGATTTTACCGTCCCTGTTCTTGAATCCTTTGATTAGTCCGGTTTTCCCGGTAGTCACCAGTTCGGTAATCTGTTTGTCCGTCAATTGCTTGTCGCTCTTGTTGCGGAAAATGGTAACGGAACAATCCACATTGGAACATTTGGCGACTTTCGGATAGAAAAGGATGCGTCCGGTCTTGCATTTGGGGCAAATGCAACCACCACCCGAAGCGAAAGAAAGCTGAACGTCCAAAAGTTCAGCCGTGATTTGCCGTGCATACACTTCGATACCTTTACGGAACGTGTCGGGGTTCATTTCTCCGCTTTCTATTTTGGCAAGCGTATTTTCCCACATTCCCGTCATTTCAACGTCTGCTATCTTCTTATCCCGGATGATGTTGTAAACGGTAAGCCCCTTTTCGGTCGGGACAAGGTTCTTTTTCTCCCGGACAATGTACTGGCGGGAAAACAGCGTTTCGATGATGGCTGCCCGTGTTGCGGGCGTGCCGATACCCGTATCTTTCATGCTGGCTTTCAGTTCTGCGTTTTCCAGTTCCTTACCTGCCGTTTCCATTGAAGAAAGCAGACTGCTTTCCGTATGTAACGGCTTGGGCTTGGTCTGTTTCTCCAACAGCTCAATGCCGGAAAGCGGTAAACTATCTTCGTCCTGCATGGCGGGCAAAGTGGCGTTATCTTCTCCGTCCTCTTTTTCGCCGAATACGGCACGCCATCCGGCGGATTTGATTATAGACCCTTTGACCGTGAAAAGTGACCCTACACATTCCAGCGTTACACTGGTAACGTCTTTGACGCATTTTTCAGAAAAGGCTTCCAACATCCGTCCGGCTATCAGTTCGTAAACTGCCTGTTCGTCCGTTTCCAGTTTACCGGGCAGGTTTTCCGTTACTATCAGGGCGTGATGGTCGGTTACCTTGCCATCGTTCACAGAACGGGAATTTAAGGCTTTGCCTTTCATCCCGGCAGCATATCCGGCAAAACGGGTGTACTGTTCCAAATTAACAAGACGTTCCGGGATTTCCTCGAACACGTCCTGCGATATATAACGGCTTCCGGTTCGGGGATAGCTGATTAGTTTACCCTCGTATAACTTTTGTGCGATGGATAGGGTTTTGTCTGCGGAAAAATTCAGTTTCGTATTCGCTTCTTTTTGAAGTGTGGTTAAATCATAGAGCAAGGGCGGTTCTTGGTTTACTTCCTTACGCTCTACGGTTTTCACCTGTACCGTTCCCGCTTCCTTTATTCTTTGCAGCGTGTCGATGGCGGGCTGCTGCGTATCGTATTTGTCTGCGGATAGTGCGGCAAAGGAAACATTGTCTTTTGCCGCCTGTAATTTCAGTTGCCAATACTTTTGCGGAATAAAGTTCTTGTTCTCCAAAAAGCGGGTACATATCATTGCCAACGTGGGCGACTGTACCCGTCCCAAAGAAAAAATGCCTTGTCCGGCTGCCACACTTAAAGCCTGTGTACCGTTAATTCCTATCAAATAATCAGCTTCGCTGCGTGCCTGTGCCGAAAGGAAAAGGTTATCATACAGGCTGCCGGCTTTCAGGTTTTGCAGTCCCTCACGGATTGCCTTGTCCGTAAGGCTGCTTATCCATAAACGGACAAAGGGCTTGTTGCATCCGATATACTGGTAGATGTAGCGAAAGATAAGTTCTCCCTCTCTCCCTGCATCGGTGGCGACTATAATCTTGTCCGACTGGCTGAATACCTCTTTGATTACCTTTAGCTGTTTCAATGCGCCGGGGTCTGCCTTGTACCCTTTTTCCGCTTTCACTTGCCGGGGTGTTAGTTGAAAATTATCCGGGATAATAGGCAGACTTTCCCGGCGGAAACTCTGTATGCCGTATGCTTCCGGCATTGCCAAACCTACAAGATGGCCGAACGCCCAGGTAACGAGATACCCGTTACCTGAAAGGTAGCCATCCTGTTTTTTATTCGCTCCTAAAATGCGGGCAATGTCCCTTGCCACACTTGGTTTTTCTCCGATTACTGCAATCATTCTAATTTCGATTTTAATTGTTCTACTTCTTTTTGTCTTAGGATTTTCCGGTCATAATAGATGTGATAGCCATCTATATAATATTGTCGGTTCTGCTCGTCTATGGTTTTCCAGTCTGTTTTGAAACAGGCGAAGAAAAACAGGGCGAAACCGACAACCGGGATAAGGATTAATACTGCTATCATCTTTTGCGTCCCCTGCTCTGTTTGGGTTTGTCCGCTTGCTCCTGCTTCTCCTTTTTATCCAGCTTGGTTTTCTGTTTTTCAGTGGGCTTGTCCTGACCTTTTTTCAAGGGTTCTTTCACTTTCTTGGTAGCTTCGTTGGTATTGCCCTCCGAATTGACCGCTACCTGCGTGCGGTTCTTGCTTGCCGGAGTAATTTCTTTCACGGCGGAACGGTCAAAACTGGGGTTGTCACTGTAAAAGCCTAACTTCTTCTTATCATGGTTCACCTGAATATAAGCATCGTATTCGACCCCTCTCTTGTCTTTCAGCCCGGCAACAAAAATGGTCTTGTCATTGACTAAATCCTGCTGTTGCTGGCGGGATAGCTCTATTCCTGAAATGCTCTTGGGAATGGTTACACCGTCACTGGTGACAAGGCTGTTTTGCTGTTCCTGTTTCTGCCGTTGCTCCTGTGACTGTTTGGCATTGGGATAGATAAATTCCAGACTTTTCTTGTCGGCATTGACCTGAACAGTTGCGGAAAAGGGATTTTTACGGTTGGAAATCATATTTTCAAGGAATACCCCTTTTCCTTCCCGTAAGGCTTGCTGCTGTTCCTTGTTCAGTTTGACACCCTTTATTTCATCCGGTATTTGGACGCTGCTTGCACGCATGGAAACCAGTTCGTTTGTTACCTTATCCACGCTGACGAAAGAGGGTATCATTTCTCCCGTGATATAGTTTTTCAGGTTTACTATCCGTCCCATGTTGCCTGTTTCAAGAAGATTGGCTTTATCTTCTTTGGAAAATTCATGTCCGAAGAACGGGCGTTCAAGTTCCGGCTTTTGTCGGATGCCGTGTATCGCCAAAACTACATTCCCGTCCTTGTCGTGCCGGAAAGATAAACGTGCATCCAGTTTCATAATGGCTGAATTGTAGTTTCCGGCAATGGTGAACGCTCCGGGCGACTTGTACCCTCTTAACATGGGTTCTAAAGCCTTTGCCTTTTCCAGTTGCTCTTTGGAAAGCCCGAAATTTTTCAGGGCTTCCCAGTCCACTTTATCCGGGTCAATCACATACTTGCTTTTGTCGGGTTGCTGCGGTACTTGCGCCGTTGCTCCCGTTTCTTTGGCTGGCTGCTGTGGTTGTGGTTGTTGGGTTTCCTGCTGTTCTTTCTTGGCTTCCTGCTTCACGGTTTCAGGTGTTACCCGGTAACGCTCTATACCCGCTTCATTTTCCGGTGTAGGGTTGTTGAAGTTCTCCCTGATTATCGGCTCGATTTTGGGAAGTTCCAACTTCGGGATTTTGAAGAAGTTGAAGCGGGTCGGGTTCTTCAACTGGTTCATCATGTTGGAAAAGAAGTTAGAAAAGAAATCACCGTGACGGTCGAATTTCAAAAGTTCGCTGTTGTTCTCCGGTGGTACGGTTTGGAGTTCCCCGTTTTCATCTACGCCTTTTACTGCGCTGATTGTCTTTTTCTCCTTATCCAGTACAAGAAGAATATCCATCATCTGTTCGTCAGTGGTGGATTGGCTGGCTGTGTTTACATCCATAACTTTTTGAATTTTAGTGAGTAAATAAAAATTTCGGAAGTAAAAGTAAGGATGAAATAGAGTATATTTAAGGATTTGGGAACGGGTGGCTTCATTAGTCCCCGTTTGGCTTCATTTGTCTCAACAGTTTCAACTGCACTTTTTTACTGGAAATATACACTACTTATAAAAATGATTAGTATTTTTGCACAGTATATTATTAACTTTGAGATATTTATAAAAATATGGAACTATCTAACTATGCAATAAACGCACTTATTCCCTTAGTTACGGGCGATAGTGAATTAACCAATTATAAAAAAGGAAGTGAACTAACTAAATTCTTTAATACTTATGGTTTTCGAGATGTATATGACTTTAACAAGGGGGGATTACCTAAATTATCCGATAATAAAATGAACACATCTCGCACAGAATATACAAAAGATAGGTTAAGTAAACTTTCAGGAAAGCCGGAACTACAAACTTTATTAGAAGACCTCGTCAATTCTTCTGACAAAGCAGAAGAATTGGCAAAAGAAATCAATGAAATTATTTCTCCTGATAAATTTAATATCGAAAAAATCAATAATAAATATATTATACTCGGTAGTAGAATTATAAAAAAACAAGAACCTAAAAATGATGCTCGTTTCAAAGATATACAAAACAGTATCATAAAAGAATTGGAGAATGCCCAAGTATCCATATCACTTGCTATGGCTTGGTTTACAAATAAAACTCTATTAGAAAAGTTAAAAGAAAAACAGGAACAAGGCGTTAAAGTTGAAATTGTTATTTTTGACGATGGTATTAACGCTAAATATGGTGTTGATTTACAAGGGTTTGATTTTGTAAAAGTACGTGCAGAACGGGGTGGGAAAATGCATCACAAATTTTGTGTAATAGATAACCAAACTGTTATAACTGGTAGTTATAACTGGTCTGATAATGCCGAATATAAAAATGATGAAAATATATCTATTCAAGCTGACCCCCAACAGGCAACAAAGTATTCCGTAGAATTTAGAAATCTCCGAACTCAAACAAAAAAATAAATTAGTTAGAAGAATAGAAATAGAATAGCGAGAAGTTATATATTCTCGCTATTCTATTTCTATTCTTCCGTCTTAATCAAGTGTTGCAATTCAGGGTCGTTCTTTATCCGTTCCATTTCATCCGTGACAATCTGCTGGACTTCTTGCTTGACCCGGTTGTAATTTGCCTGTATTTCTTCCTGCATCCGGTCGTTCCCGTCCTCGTCCCGGAAATCTATAATTTGGGGCAGCTTTTTGTAGTTGGCTGTTTCCCGTTTCACTTGCTCGTTATCCACCACAATTTCCGCATGAAATATTTTCTGCTCAATGCGTTCATCGAAATTATCACTGACCGCACCCACGAACATACCCTGCGTTAAGTTGGATATTTTACTGGGTGGTATCAGGCTATCCATTTGCGTACTGATAGAGGTTGATTTATCATTCCGGTTGATAGTCATGCTTTGGCGTTTTTGTAAGACCTTTCCGAAACGGTCTGAAAGCGTTTTTGCCGTTTCAGAAACCACCTGACCGGAAAAGATGTTACCCACCGTATTTTCGATTACCCGGCTTTCCTTATCCCCATAATCCCGGCGTAACTGGCTGAAATCCTGAAAGCCCAAACAGACCGCTTCCTTGTTGCTTCGTGCCGTTGCTATCAGGTTATCCAGTCCCCGAAAATAGATGGTCGGTAATTCGTCAATGATTACGGAACTTTTCAGTTGGTGCTTCTTGTTTATCAGCTTCACAATACGGGAATTGTACAATCCTAAAGCACAGGAATAGATATTCTGACGGTCGGGATTATTGCCTACTACCAAAATCTTAGGTTCTTCCGGGTTGTTTATATCCAGTGAAAAATCATCCCCTGTCATTACCCAATATAAAGCTGGGCTTATCATACGGGAAAGTGGAATTTTAGCACTTGCAAGCTGCCCTTGAAGCTGGTCTTGCGCATTACTTTCCCATGCGTCCATGAACGGTGAAAGATAGTTTTCCAGTTCGGGATAGCTGGTTAAAATAGTGAACGTATCGGCATATTTCTTGTTCAAAAATTCAATGGCGTGCGGAAATGTACAATACTTGCCCCCCTGATAGATTTTCAAAAACCAAATGATAGAAGCCAGCAGGATAATCGGGCTTTCTACAAAGAAATCTCCCTGCTTGGTTATCCAACTGCGGTTAAGGTTTAACATGATGGTATAACTGGCTTCGTATGCGTCCGATATGTCCGTCATAAATGCCGGATTTATCGGGTTGCATCGGTGACTTTTACGTGGGTCATCAAAGTTAATCATGTAGAATTTAGGCTGTACCTTATACCCGTCTAAATGGTTGATTAGGTGATTGTAAGCTATCTCTGAAAGGTCAGGAAATTTGTAGTCATAAATATAAACAGCGAAGCCTTTTTCGATTTGCTGTTTGATGTAGTTATTGACTATCGCATACGACTTTCCTGAACCGGGCGTACCCAATACCATGCTTGCCCTGAACGGGTTTACAACGTTTATCCAGCCATCGTTCCACTTCTTTTTATAGTAGAACCGTGTCGGCAGATTGATGGAATACTCGTTTTCTATCAGGCGTGTTTCCTGTGCGAAACTTTCATTTTCCAAATTAAACACATCATCCATTAGGTTGTTTTTCAACAGGCGGGAAATCCATACTCCGGCAGCAAGTAGCGAAAGATACCCGGCGGTCATGGTAAAGATATACAATGCTGTGTTTGCCGCCAGTGCCAACGGCAGAACCAACAGCCACCAGTTCAGGAAAAACAGGATAAAACCGATTGTCAGGAATACATAAATCTTGTTCCATGTGATTTTTTCCTCTTTCACTCCCTTTGTACCCAAACAGGAAAGCGCAAGGAATACCACCGAAAAAAGTTTGGTGTACAGGATATTGGAGAACAGCCCGGCGGTACGCTGGAAGTTCAGCAGGATTTTATCGACTACCCCGATATTGATACCCCACTGCCGGAACGACTGGTAACAAAACCAGTAGATGTTTATCACTACAAATAAAATACTGATTGCCCGCATAAAGTCCATGACCTTTGCAAGTCCTCTTAAATCATCTTCATTCTGCATAATTGAAATTTTATAGTTATTAAATACGTCTTTGTTTCTTCTTCTTTTTCTTCTTGGGTGGTGGAACTTGGCTGTTGTCGGGTGGCGTATCGTTCCCACCGGATAACAGGCTGAACAGTCCTGCAATGGTTTTGCCTGTATTTTCAAGGTGTCCGGTCGGGTTAAATTCCAGTGCGTCTTCCTGCATTTCCTGTTTGCTGTTTCCCGACAAAGTATGGGAGCCGGAAAACAGGTCATTGAACACATTGGCGGAAAAGTCCTTTCCCAACCGTGAACCGTTCAGGACGGTACGGTTTTCGTGGTCGATGAATGTTACACCGTATATCCTGCCTGTATCGTTCTGCCGGAAAAGTACATCTATGCCTTTCGCTTTCAATTCCGTAATAAGCTGTTCCCGGCTACGGGCGGATTGCATCACTGCGCCGACTGTCCGGCGAGTACGCTCTTTCAGGTTCTTGTCCTGAATGTCCTTTGCCGATTTCTTGATACGCCGCTGAATGGCTTCGTAACCTACCGACTTACCCAAAGAAGAAGATTTGAACGGGTTTCCCTGTTTCTCCCCTTTGTCATTGGTCGCTGAATAGACAATACCGTTATAGGGTTTGCCGTTCGCTTCCCCTTTCACTTCCTCCGCCTGTACATTATATATAGATAGCAACGCTTTGTATTCCGTAAAACTCTGAAAACGGTAACTGCTGGCAAGGGCTTTCACCGTATTGGATAACTGGTGCTTTACGTCCCCTGCCCGGTAGTCCACCTTTTTAAGTTCGGGGCGTTCGGCTGCCTGTTTCTTCTCTGCCGGATGCAGCCCGTACTTCTGTTCCAGTTCACGGGTGATTTGTTTGCTGCGGATATGCTCGAACTTGTCGTTTATCTTTTTGCCCGTATCGTCCACCCGGATGGAAACGATATGTATATGATGCCTTGCAATATCTTCGTGCTTGTACACCATATACGGCTGGTTGCCATACCCCAACTTATCCATATACTCTTTGGCTATATCTGCAAGCTGGCTGTCTGAAAGCACATCATCCGGGTGTGGGTTCAGGGAGATATGGATAATCGGTTTTTCCGTTTTCAGGTCTGCGGGCAGGTGCATATCGAAACATTCCATACAACGCCGGATGCTGAAATTCCCGTCCTCGCTCTCAAACATACGGTTGCTTAAAAGTACCTTTCCTTGCTCTTCATCCACCTTGTTTTGGTTGTAGGAAAGCGCACCGAACAGGGAGCTTCCTACGCTTATCTTTGCAACCATCTTGTTTCAAATTCACGGGTCAGTTCAATAATTTGGCGGTTCAGGTCGGCAAGTTCTATCGTTGCCTTTTCCAGTTTATAGAGAAATGCGAGTGCTTTCTTCTCTGAAAAATTGGTATGGAGAGCCTTTACCACCTGATTGTAATTCACGGCAATTCCCCTGTACTGGGAATATAAAGCGGTCAGCCGGGTATAATATTCGACTGCCGCCTTGTCGATTTTAATCACTTTGAACGGTTCGCCGAAGATGCGGGCGGTGATAAAATGCGCTTTGGTGCGCATACCGGACTGGTCGAACAATGCCAAAAAGCGGGCGTGGTCTATCGCATTGAAGCTGATAGAGTACCTGAACACTGCCGGGTCTGCTTTGGGCTTGCGTCCTGCGCCACCCGGACGGGGCGCATTTTCATTTTTCTGTTTCATGCTACATTTTTTTAAAGGGTTACGACTTCGGAGTGACCCTATCCCGGCTTCGTCCGGGCAAGGCGTTCAAAGCTGCTGAAAGAATTTCAAGCAGCTTAAAACACACCTTGCTATTTGCCAGTGCAAATAAAAATCCATCTACCGATGGATTGGAGTTAGCGGATATTGGAACGCTCCCGGCGGCGGGGGCTTAGTTAGCCTGACCGATACCTTTCGGTTGCAAAGTAACGGGTATTAAAAATGCTGTGAAATAGCAGGTTATAGGACAAATGAGGACAAACGGGGACATTTGAGGACACATCTCGAAACGGGTTGTTTTTCTATGTTTATTTGTCCCGAATTTAAGAAAGAAAGCAATATGGACGGATGGAAATATGTAACAGAAAGCGGACGGAAAGAAAGCGGTTTTGAAAACTTGAAAACAAGATTTCAAGATTGTAATCTTTCAAGAAAGCAGGAAAGCAAAACGGATGGAATGATTGAAAGCAAACAGTCTTTCAATCGGGAAAGAAAACTGTCCGTCTTTGTGGAAAGATTGAAAGGAACAAGAATAAGAAGAAAGAAATCATTCCTGCTTTCGGGCTTCCTGTATGGAACGAAAGAAAATACTCTGTCTGTCAATCTGAACGGATGGAAAACAATAAAGATGTATCACAATAATTCAAAATGACAATGAAGAAAGAAACCTTGTATGTGGCTTTCTCCACCCAAAAGGGCGGGGTCGGCAAAACAACGTTCACCGTCTTGGTGGCAAGTTACCTGTATTACCTAAAAGGGTATAACGTGGCAGTCGTGGATTGCGACTACCCGCAGCACAGTATCAGTGCCATGCGCAAACGGGATGCCGAACAGGTGAACGGGGATGATTACTACAAACAGCTTGCCTTTCATCAGTTCAAGACACTGGGAAAGAAAGCGTACCCGGTGCTTTGCAGTTCACCGGACGAAGCGATAAAAACGGCGGATGAATATCTTGCGTCTGCCGGGATGGACTATGATGTGGTCTTTTTCGACCTGCCCGGAACGGTGAACAGCGAGGGTGTTATCAACTCCCTTTCAGGGGTGGATTATATTTTCACCCCCATAGCCGCCGACCGGGTGGTATTGGAAAGCAGCCTTTCCTTTGCGGTGGCTATCCATAAACTGCTGGTTAAGAATGAAGCGTGCCGACTGAAAGGGCTGCACCTGTTTTGGAACATGGTAGATGGACGGGAGAAAACAGACCTCTACACCCTGTATGAGCAGACCATCAGAGAACTGGAACTACCCCTTATGAAAGTATTTATCCCGGACACCAAAAGGTTTAAAAAGGAACTGGACGCACAGCGTAAAACCGTGTTCCGTTCCACGCTGTTCCCGGCGGACAAACGGCTGGTAAAGGGCAGCAACATGGAAGAACTGATAACCGAAATCGCATACCTTATAAAACTGTAACGATATGGCAAAGCAAAGTGGCGGGAAACCGCAAATTGACGAAGATTTTATGAAAGAGATTATTTCACAGGGCTTGCCCGTGAAGAAACAGGAAACGCCAACATCGGCGGCGGTGGAAACCGAAAGGGAAACACCCGATAAGCCGGACAAACAGGAAACGGCAAAGGAAGAAAAGGCAGCGAAAGAACCTGCCCGCCGGAAAAAGAACGCTCCGGGCGATTACCGGGAAACCTATTTCATGCGGGTGGACTTGACCGACCGACAACCGTTATATGTCAGCCGTGCCACACACGAAAAGCTGATGAAGATAGTAACCGTTATCGGCGGACGCAAGGCGACCGTGAGCAGCTATGTAGAAAATATCCTGCTCCGGCATTTCGACCAGTTTCAGGACGAGATAAACGAACTGTACGAAAGCAAATTTGAAAAGCCGTTCTGATATGCTAAAATGGTTTATTATCGGAACGCTCCTGTATTACGCCATCCTCTTATGGCGATACCGGGACAGCTTGGGAACATGGTTTACAAACGGAAAAAGAGAGCCGGAACAGCCGGGAAGCAAACCGACCGTGAAAACCGGAAACAGGGATTCCCTTGTAGGGGCAAGCCGTTACCGGATGGGACAAATGAGGACAAACGGGGACATCTTAGGACACCTTTCAAAAGGGGTTGATAATGCTTCTATATTTGTCCCGAAAAGCGATGGAGCAGAGGAAGAAAGACCTGCCCCGCAAGCGATTGAAACCGAATTTGAAATGGAATTTGAAGCGGAAGATGCGGAAGAACTGGACGTTTTACAAGATGAAATCGAAGCGGAAGAAATCGCCTGTTACATGGGTGAGGGTGAACCGGAAATGGCACAGGGCATCACGCTGGGGGAACTGGGTCAAATGGTACAGGTCATTGAGGTTAAACAAGCATCCGAAGCGGAAGAACGACAAGCGGTACAGACCATCTGCCGAACGGAAACAAACCTGTTTCATTCACTGGTGGAGCAGATTAACGGGGGCAGGTCACGGGTAGCGGAACTTTTACAAAAGCATGAGATACCCGTACCCGCCATCATCCCGGCTGCCGGAAGTAATGAAATGGCAGATTTTGACATGAACGATTTTCTTTAATGGTAAACTTTAAATAATAAGATGATGAAACAAAGAGAGTACGGTTAAGACAAAGCTTTCTAAACACTGGGGAACACTCCCCGCAACCACAAAAATTCAATTATTAATCACTCCGCCGGGCGGACTATCCACCCGTCCGGCAATTTAAAAACAATGTATTTATAATGAAAAAGAAAGTTCTCTTTTCGGCAGCCGTTCTTTTGGCTGCATCCTCCGCTTTTGCACAAGGTAACGGCATGGCGGGTATTACAGAAGCTACCAATATGGTAACAAGTTATTTCGACCCGGCGACAAAATTAATTTACGCCATCGGTGCGGTGGTGGGCTTGATTGGCGGCGTGAAAGTCTATGGCAAGTTTTCTTCGGGTGACCCTGATACAAGCAAAACGGCGGCTTCATGGTTCGGTGCTTGTATCTTCCTGATAGTCGCTGCCACTATCCTACGTTCATTCTTCCTCTAAAGAAACGGACTATGGCAGACTATCCGATTAACAGGGGGATAGGCAAGCCAGTTGAGTTTAAAGGGTTGAAAAGTCAATATCTTTTCATTTTTGCGGGCGGGCTGTTAGCCCTGTTCGTGCTTTTCATCATCATGTACATGGTGGGTATCAACCAGTGGGTGTGCATCATCTTCGGCGTTACTTCGGCGACGCTGCTTGTATGGCTCACATTCCGGTTAAATGAAAAGTACGGGACACACGGGTTAATGAAATTGTCCGCACGCAAAAGCCACCCTTTCCATATCATCAACCGCAAAGCCATATCCCGATTATTCCATTTAAAACAAGCATCGAAATGAGAAATATATTAAAAGCTACTACGCTGGAAAACAAGTTTCCACTGTTCACGGTGGAAAACGGCTGCATCGTTTCCAAAAATGCCGACATAACGGTGGCGTTCCGGGTGGAACTGCCCGAACTGTTCACCGTCACGGCAGCCGAATACGAAGCGATACATTCCGCTTGGAACAAAGCGGTAAAGGTGCTGCCCGATTACAGCATCGTACACAAACAGGACTGGTTCATCAAAGAGAACTATGCGCCTGACATCCAAAAGGATGATTTGAGTTTCCTTTCCCGTTCCTTTGAACGGCATTTCAATGAAAGACCTTTCTTAAATCATACCTGCTACCTGTTCCTGACGAAAACCACAAAGGAACGCAGCCGGATGCAGAGTAATTTTTCCACCCTTTGCCGGGGTTTCCTTGTCCCCAAAGAGATAAAGGATAAGGAAACGGTTACAAAATTCCTCGAAGCGGTGGGGCAGTTTGAAAG